>CAYYOY010000031.1:0-11208 GCA_964473265.1 uncultured Oscillospiraceae bacterium | reverse complement strand
CTCTGGTTCGCCCCCCACTTTAATTTCGGTGCCACGGCAGAGAATATCTACTTTATAAGCTTGCGCAATTAAGCGGACGTTTTCGTCATAGCTGCCGAAAAGCGCCAGTGCATGCTCCATGCGCTCTATGTTTACAATTTGCTCAGTCAAGCTCTTTGCTCCTTTTTTTGACGTATAGAATTATTTTACCACACTTTCACCAATTTTTTCAACAGTTTTTCAGTAAGTCCGGCATGGTTTTTAAATTTAACAATTTGAAAAAAACAGTCATTGATTTTTATTTAACAAAGTAGTATTCTTAATACAGGTTGAATAATTCAGCCTAAACCAAACAGATTTAGGAGGCATACTTATGAAAAAGATACTCGCACTTTGTCTGGCTCTGCTAATGTTGGCTGGCTGTGGCGCTCCCGCCGCCCCGGCCGCTGCACCTGTAACCAAGCTTGGTCTTGGCCTGGTAACCAGCATGAAAAGTTCGAAAGACGCTACCGAAGAGGCCAACGGCCAGGTGCAGGTGGATACCACCATTATTACCGCTGTGTTTGATGACAAGGGCACTATTCTTGCGCTTGACATTGACGTTGCACAGAGCCGCGGCGCCTTTACCCTGGAAGGTAAGCTCGATTTTGACAAAACTGTAGCCGTTCCCTCCAAAATTGAAAAGGGCGACGCCTACAACATGAAGCCCGCTTCCGCTATTGGTAAGGAATACTTTGAACAAATTGCAGCCCTTAAAGAGTATATGATTGGCAAAAACGTGCAGGATGTGCTGAACATGCCCACCTACAAGCGCGATGATGCCCACACCAATGTGCCGGATGTTGCAGAGCTCAAGAGCAGCTGCACCATTACCGTTCAGGATTATTTGGCCGCACTGGAAAAGGCCTACGCCAACGCAAAATAAGCCGGTTACGGCTACAACGGCCGCCGCCCGGGGCAAGGGAACTCCTTGCCCCGGGCGGCGGCGTTTTGCTACCGTAAAAGGGTGGTGCCGAAGGGCCGTATAGAAATTCCTTAGGAATTTCTATACGGCCCTTCGCCTTAAATAGGGTTACTCTATCAGAATTTCCTTCTCTTTCGCAATGTCTATAATAATGCGATAATCACCCACCATGGTAACGCCATCTTCTTTTTGTTGTGCCTGAGCCGAACGGTAGGTAATCTCGTTGCTGCTAAACTTTGCCCGCTCCATGGCTGTAAGCATGCTTTCTGCAAGCTCCATAGCTTGCTCGGGCGTAAGGGTGGTAGTAATCTCTTCCGCCAGCAGATACTGGTTTTTCACCAGAGCCAGCGGCAGGCGAAGGCCAAGAATATCCGCAAAATAAGGCAATTTTTCCAGCTTGTAGGGGCGTGGTACGGGGGTGGCAATATAGAGCGGGAATTCTACACCAAAGGCATAAAGCCCCCATCTGCGCAGGGCCCCCACTGCTTTATACCGCACCTGCTTAAAAAGAATATGTACCTGCAGGCTGGCGGGCACCTCAGCCAGAACCCGGGCGTTTGCGTGCACCAGCCGCTGGCGGCCGTCTTCTTTGCCGGCCATGCCGCTTACAATAATATCGCCGGCGGCTACGGTATCTCCCACTTTTACCATGGTTTGGCCTTCGTACACTTCCAGATAGGTAATCTGCCCTGCCTGTGAGGCAATAATGTTGCAGGGGGCGCCGCTATCTAGGTTGGGGGGTGGCAGGGTGCGTTCGTGTATGCGAATTTCTGCCACGCCACCCTGAAGGTTTACGGCTATCCAGCCCAGATCGGGCAGGCGCAGCAGCATTTGGCGTTCAATATCGCGCGCGTCCAGCTTGCGGCGCAGAACCCCGGGGCGCACGCCCAGCTCGGCCAGATTTTGGGTAATGGCGGCGGTATCCACCCGGGTGTTGCCGTTTACCTCCACCCGCCAAACAAAAGCCTGTGTAGCCAGCAGCAGCACGATAAAGGCCACTACCCCCGCCAGCAACCCGGTGCGCTTGCTATAATGGTTGCGTACAAAGGGGAAGCCGCCCTTTTTAACCAACTTTAAATGTACACCCGCCCGCTTGGCGGGTTCGCGCAGGCGGGGGTAGGCCGTGGCGCTGGTGCAGGCGCTTAGGCCGCCGTCCTCCAGGCGGTAGGCACCCCAAACAGCTATCGACTGTCTGGCCGCCAGATTGAGCATGCGTTCAGGAAAGCCACCATGCGCCTCGAAACGCACCCAGCCCCTTGCATACCGTAAAAACCGTACGGGAAACATACCCTCACCTCACAGCAAAAAATCCACCGAAAGGATACTGCCGGTTACCACGGCGCTTTGGGTGGTAAGATTGCGTATTTCCAGGCCGGTGCCACGGAAGCGCAGGGTTATTTTATCGCCCGCAAGGCGTATTTGCTCGGGGGTGTATTCAATAACCCCCCGGCAACCTTCCACTATGGCTTCACGGTTGGAGGTAATTTCCATACGGGTGGCCGGCAAAAAGGCTTCAAGGCTGTCGGAAAGCATGGGTAAAAGCTTGCCTTTGCCCTCTGGTTTTGTTTTTTTTTGTTTCATGGCTGCCCCTCTTTTATATATTTGCAAGGCTCTTGTACATCCCTATCCATTTTATGCTACTGCCCGGTACAATAGCACGCCGGGCGGCTGGCCGTAATAGCGCAGCCGGCAAACGCATACATTTATCTGTGCGCCACTTGGGTGCATGGGGAGGGGATTTCTCTTGAAAAGCAGGTTTTCCGCCGCGGCTGTGGCGCTTTTGATAGGTGCCGGTCTGCTGGCCTTTCCCGCCCAGGTGGGGCAGGCAGTGGTGCAGGGGCTCTCTGCCTGCGCCGCCACTCTTATTCCCTCGCTCTTTCCCTTTATGGCGCTTTGCAGCTTTATAGCCCTGGCCGATCTTGGCGCGCTACTGGCGCTGCCCCTTGCCCCACTGCTGCGGCGGGCATTTGGGCTGCCACGGCATTTAGGCGGGCTGCTGCTTTCGGGTTTTGTGGGGGGGTACCCGGTAGCTGCCTCGTGCATGGCCAACCTGATAGACCAAAAGAAAATGCCCCCCGAAACCGCCGCCCGGCTGCTTACTATGTGCACCAATGCCGGCCCTACATTTGTTATTTCTATTGCGGGGGCTCGGGTGTTGGGTAGCGTACAGGCGGGAGTGCTGCTGTTTGGGGCACAATGCCTTTCGGCCCTGGTAACGGGGTTTATCTTTACCCGTGGAACAAAGCTGGAAGGCCAGCAGGCTGGCGGCGGGCTGCCGCTGGCACCTGCTCTGGTGCAGGGGGTGTGCAACGCCGCCAATGCCATGCTGGCTATCTGTGGATTTTATATTACCTTCTGTGCGCTGGTTGCTTTGCTTAGTGCCTCGGGCCTGTTGCCATTAACTGCTGGGTGGCTGCAGACGGCCACGGGCGGGCTGCTGGATGCCAAGAGTTTTTCCTGCCTGCTGCAGGGGCTGCTTGAGGTGACCTGTGGACTGCTGGCTTGTGCCGGTATTGCGCCCGATGCCGCTGTGCTACTGGTGCCGCTACTGCTGGGGTTTTCTTCGCTCTCGGTGTTTTGCCAAGTGGCCGCCTGCCTGCAGGGACGGGGGGTTAGCCTGCGCCCCTTTGCTCTTTCGCGCCTGCTGCACGGGCTGCTTACTACCTTGTTTGCCCTTCCGGCGCTTCGGCTTTGGGCGCCGGCCTCTACCTGGGCCTGGGCTTCCGCCACCATCAGCCCGGCAACCCGCAACCCAGCCAACGTGGCAATCGGTTCGGTTTGCTTAATGGCCATGTGTGCAATTTTATTGTTTTCAGCGGAACATAGCATAGCTATGAAAAGTTCAAAAAATAACCATAAATTAACATAGCATTTGGCTGGATAAAGTTGTATAATTAACCTGTATATTGCTGGGCGGTAAGCACCCCCAAAAGGATGACAGAGAGGGTAGTGAAAATGGCCGGTAAGCTTTTTGGCAACCGCATTGAACCAGCCTGTGGCTATTGTTGCCTAGGCACTGCTACAGCCGATAACCGCATGATTTTATGCCCACACTCCGGCGTGGTAGAGCCATTTTACAGCTGCCGCCGTTTTCAATACGACCCTTTGCGGCGTATTCCCACCCCGCCCCGCACGCTGCCACAGTATAGCAGCGAAGAATTTCAGCTTTAAAAGGACCTTTTTGCCGCCAAACCCTTGCCGGCAAAGGGGTTTTGAGGTGTTATATGAAACGATTGTTAAAGATAGCGGCAACGCTTTTTAGCATTGCGGTGCTGGCCTTTGGGGCCGTGCTTGCAATGCAATATTTGGGCCTTGGCACTGCGCCCAACGACCCTGCCAAGGCCATGCTGCTGGAAAGCGCGCAGGTAAAGGGCTTTTTTGTTGCCACCGGCACAGAGGGAGAGTTCCCCTCCGGCGCAGGCCTTTCCTCACAGGAGCTGCGGCAGGAGCTGGATGCAATTATAGATTTTGCTGCCAACAATAGCTTTAACGCCATCTTTTTCCAGGTGCGCACCGGCGGCGAGGTAATGTACCGTTCCAAATACTTCCCCAAAAGCAGCCTGCTGGCCGGCAAAGGCGGCTGGCTGGGCTGGCTGGATAGCTTTGATGCACTCGATTACCTCTGTAAGCAGGCCGCAAAAAGCGGGTTGGAGGTTTATGCTACGCTCGACCCCTACGCCTTGGGCAGCCAGCAAGATACCCTTTCAACCAAATGGCCTGCTGCCAAGCAGGAAACCCTGCTGGAAAACGGACAGCGTTACTTAAACCCGCTCTCCTCGGATGTAGCCGCC
Source organism: uncultured Oscillospiraceae bacterium (assembly GCA_964473265.1). GTDB lineage: Bacteria > Bacillota > Clostridia > Oscillospirales > Ruminococcaceae > Heteroruminococcus. The sequence continues at coordinate 6,474 of CAYYOY010000031.1, read as the reverse complement.
ATGCTGGCCTCGGCTGCAGGCGAACTTGCCGATAAATATTCCGTAGCCGGCGTGCTATATACCGGGCTCGACCAGCAGCCTGTGCTCTACAACCAGCAGGGCTACCTTACCGCCCTGGGTCAACTGCTGGCAAACAGCTCTGCCAAGGCCGGGTTTTCTGAAGGCCACGCTGCATTGGGCATTGTTGCCGAGGGTGTGGGCGAGGTGCTTACCCCCGGCCAAGTGGCCGATTGGGTGCAAGCCGGCAGCCTGAACCTGGTGTTGCCCCGCATGAGCTCCACCGTAGGTGAAACCTACCGCGAAGAACTTACGCAGTGGTGTTCCTCGGTGGTGCGTGACGGTGTGCGTATTTTTACTGCCAACCCGGCCTATGTGCTTTCGCGCAGCAAAAGCCGCATGCCCTTTGAAAGCCCGGATGAACTTGCCTATCAGCTGTTTGCAAATTCACTCTACCCGGCTGTAAGTGGTGCGGTGCTTGAAAGCTACGCCGACCTGCTATACGACCCCGATGCAACCGAATACCTCATGAGCTACACATGGGATAGCCCCAACCCACTGCCTGAAATTTCGCTTTCCTTCTCGCAAAGCCTTGCCACCACCCCGCAAAATGCCATAACTGTTACAAGCGATATGCGTAACTATTATATTACCGGCACTTCCGACCCTGTGCAGCCCCTGCTGTTGGACGGTAAAGAGCTGCAACGCACCACCACCAACGGTGCTTTTGGCGTGTTGGTACCGCTGAGCCAAGGGGTTAATACCTTTGTATTCACTCAGCCCGGGCAAGAAACAACCGTGCGCATTACACGCCCGGCACCCAGCGCTGCACCGGCAAAAATTAGCCAAATTGTGGCATCTTCCCTCTTCCCCGCTTATGGCTACCCGGTAGAACAAGGCAGTGTGCTTACCGTGCGGTGCACCGGCCCTGCAGACGGCAAAATTACCGCCCAGTTGGCCGGCCAAACGGTGACGCTTACCCAAACAGGCAAGGCCGCAGCCGGCACCCCCGCCACTTATACCGGCGAAATTACCCTGCCCCAAACCTACCCGCAGGATGAAGTAACCGAGGTAGGCACGGTAGGCTATACGCTGAACTATGCCGGCACCACAACTACCTATAAATCGCAAGGTTCTATCTTTGTAAAGGGCAAAAACGCCGTGCTGGCGCTGGAGACCACGCAACCCATGACTGGCTTTTACGAAGATGAAAAGACCATTTATAACTTTCTAACCGACGTTAAGGCCGGCGCACGTGATACTATTACCCAAGTTGGCTCCACCCGCTACCTTACCGGCTCCGGCGGCTATGTAGATTTCAAGAGTACCAAAATTTTAAGCGGCAAGGTAGATATCTCTAATATTATCTCTGAAATGAGCCTTAGCGACGAAGGCCGCGCTGAAATTTTCCGCATGCAGGGTACCAACACCCCTGCCTACCGCTTTACCCAGCTGGAGGATGGACTGGAGCTTACACTTTACAATTCTCGCCTGGCTATTTCCGATTTAGGATATTTACAATCGAACATCTTCGAGCGTGTGCAGGCCAGACAGGAAGAGCAGGCTTTGGTGCTGTACTTCCGTTTCTTACCCGGGCAGAAGCTGTGGGGGTACGATATAAGCTTTTCGGGCAATGACATTCTGTTTTACGCCAAGCGGCCGCCCAAGCTTTCAGATCTTTACGCTCGTCCGCTGGATGGCGTGAGCATTATGCTCGACCCCGGCCACGGAGGCGATGACCCCGGCGCACTGGGTGTTGGCGGAGTAACCGGCCCGGTAGAAGCCAAAATGAACCTGGCGGTAGCCTACATGACCAAGCACCGTCTGGAGCAGCTGGGCGCTACCGTTACTCTAACCCGTGTGGACGATAGCACGCTAGCACTTTTAGACCGCCCTATGCTGGCAGCACAGCAACGGCCCGATTTCTTTGTATCCATCCACCACAATTCTGTAGTGCTTTCGCGCGACGCCAACGAGGTAACCGGCACGCAAGTTTACTACCAACACCCCACCTCGGCAGAATTTGCCACCGCACTGGCAGCCAGCCTTGCCAGCCGCATTGACAGAAACGTAGAAGCACCCTACCCCGAAACTGCCTATTATGTAACCCGGCAAACCGGTAACCCTGCCCTACTGCTTGAGGTTGCTTACATTTGTAACCCCGCCGAGCACGAGGCAGCCACCGATAGCTTTGATATTTTCAAAACCGCCTGCGGCATTGCGCAATCGCTGGTAGTAGCCATTGAGCAAAATCAAGCCGCCTTACAGCAACCTATACAAGAAAGAGAATAGCCGCCGCAGAAGCGGACGGCTATCGGGGGGAAGTTAAAAATGGAAAAGGCTGTGCGTGCCCTTAGCCTTGTGCTGGGGTTGGCTTCACTATTTTTTGGGCTTGCACCTGTATTTGTCTATGGCATTGTAAACACCGGTGTAGTGGCGCTGTGTCTGCTTGGCGGGCTGTTGCTGGCTATCTTCTGGCTGTTTAATCGGCCAAAATACCTATTGTTTTGCCGATTTGGCCTCTTGGGGGCGGCCATTTGCCTGGGCGCTGCCATTGGCCTTAGCATTGTTATGTTTCGGGCGCAACAACCTACACTCCCCCCTGCCAATAGCGTTCTTGTAATATTGGGGGCCCGCGTGCGGGGCGGTGAACCTTCGTTTACACTATTATCGCGCCTGCAAACGGCGCTAAACTATTTACAAGAAAACCCTGAAAGCCTAGTGGTGGTTTCGGGTGGGCAGAGCAGAGATGAAAGCCTTTCGGAAGCCGCCGTTATGCGCAATTATCTGCTGGCAAACGGCATTGCCTGGGAGCGTATTCTGCTGGAAAACCAGGCCACCAGCACGCGCGAAAATTTAAAATATACGGGTGAGTTGCTGCGCAAGCAAAACATGTGGGGTAAAAATGTAGTGGTGGTTACCAATGACTTTCACCAGCTACGGGCACAAATATATGCAGGCAGAGCCGGCCTGGTGCCCTACCCTTTAAGCTGTAGTACACCTACCCTGCTGCTGCCTGCATATACCGTTAGAGAAATGCTGGCCCTGTTGGCTGTTTTTTTAACTTAAACGAAAGCTAGCGCAGGCTGTCTGTTCCCGGTTGGAAGCACCTACACCCAGCACGTCTACATTGATACTATCGGCGGCGCACTGGCCACTGTTGTTGTAGGTGCAATTCATGGCGTCACATGCAATTTCAATTTCTGGGTTGGGAATATCGTAGCCCGAAAAGTTGGAAATACCGTTGCTGCGCGGCTCGTACGAGCTGCAGCAGGTACCTTGGCTTTGTTGTGCATTTTGGCCGTCAACCTTAATGGTAGGGCGGCAGCAATATTGGTGGGCATTGTTGGCGCAGTTCATTACGCCACATTGCAGATGTGTCATTATAATTACTCCTTCTCATACCGGCTGCTGTTTTTCGGGCCATGGCCCGATAAACGGCGGCCCTTTTTGTATGTGGTTTTGTAGCAGCTTTTTGCAGCCCTTGCCATTGCCGCATAGCTGCGGCAATGGCGGATTTTGCATTAGTAGTATGTTCTGCCGCCCAATAAATATTCTGTTGGCAGCCTGCACAGACAACCTATCTATCGGCAACGTTTTTATCTTCAACACAAAAATTGTATTGTGTTTTCCTGGCAAAAGCAATACTGCCGCCCTAAAAACGGGACAGGCATTTATTTGAATTTTATTATTATAAGTTGGCACTTTTGTATGTGTATATTGTTCCAAATTTATCCGTATATATGGGTAACACAGGGGGTGGTTTGGGAATGTCTTGCGCAGTGATAGACGCAAAAAAGCTTATAAAAAGTTTCGCCCTGCCTTTGCTTACCGCCGTGGTGGCAAGCATTGGTTCGGGTAATGCGGCAGCTTTTTACAGGGTTATTGCAAAGCCTTCGTTTGCGCCGCCCGGCTGGATTTTTTCTGTAGTATGGCCGCTTCTCTACCTGCTAATGGGCTATGCTGCCTACCGCATTGACAACGCCCCGGCGGACATTGGGCAAAAAAGCCAGGCGCAGCTGCTGTTTCGCATGCAGCTACTGCTCAACGCCGTCTGGCCGGCCATATTTTTTTCTCTTGGGCAAATTAAGCTGGGCTTTTGGGTGCTGGCCGTTTTGGTGTGGTTGGCTGGGGGTGCCACGCTGCAATTTTTCCGCATAGATAAGCCTGCGGGCTTTGCCATGCTGCCCTATTTAATGTGGCTGGTTTATGCTTTGGTGCTAAACATGTTTATTGCTATTATGAATTGATGGGCCAATGCCCCTGGCTGGGGTTGTGCTGCAAATGATCCCAGTGGGCATTCGCCTTACCCTTTTGTTGGGCCGGGTGTACCCTCGTGCCCCATGGGTGCAAGCCTTTGCCATGCGCCAAAAGGCAGCCTAAAGCCAAACGGCTTCAGGCTGCCTATTCTTGCTATTTTTTACACTTTACGCACTGTTATCTGCCGCAAAATGTTGCCCACCGTAAGTTTGTGGGGCGGTTGTGTACCTTCCAGCATACAGGCTGAAGTGCCAAATGCGGCGGCGGTCGCCAGGCAGCGTTCCAGGTCGCAGCGCGACTGATAGCTCTTTACAAAGCCTGCAAGGCTGCTATCTCCCGCACCTACAGTAGATCGCACTTCCACCGCCGGAACCTGGGCATAGAGAGCCGTGTGCTGATCGGCATATAGCAGGCCGTCGCCTCCCAGGCTTACCAGCAGCCGGGGCAAGCCCTTTGCTAGCACCTTAGCGGCCGCCTGTGCAATGGCCTCGGGCTCCGAGGGGCAGGCTTCACCCAGCAGCTTGCAAAATTCCTCATGGTTTGGCTTAATAATCCAGGGGGCAATGGCAGCGGTTTCTTCTAAATTGAGCGATTGGCAATCTAGCGAAATTTCTGCGCCGCGTTCCTTGGCACGGCTGCAAATAAGCCCCAGCACCTTGGGGGAAATGCCCTCGGGTAGTCTGCCCGAAACCATGAGCAACGTACCCTCGCACACCAGCTCGTCCAACAGCGAAAGCACCTGTTCCACCGCCTGATATTCCACCGTAAACCCCTTGCGGATAATGCGTGTAACGCAGCGGTTGTTTTCCACCAAGCTAAGGTTTTCACGGGTGTAGCCGTCTACCTCCACCAGGCGGTAGGCTATATTTTCTTTGTCCAACTGCTGCAGATACCGGGTTTTATTTTCGCGCCCCAGCAGCAGAATACAGGTGTTTTCCACCCCGTAATCGGTAAAAATGCGGGAAAGGTTTACCGCCTTGCCACTGGCGTCGTAGCGTTCCTCAACGGCTTGGTTCTCTTCCCCTTTGTTAAGGGCATCCAGCCAGATGGTGGTATCAAGCGTGGGGCAAAGTGCAAGCGTAACAATTTTCTTAAACATATTTCCCTCCGGCGCGTGCCATGCGCTATAAATTTGGGCTTGTTGCTTTGTCCAATGCTGCCGGTTTAAGTTGCTAAATCTCTGCCGGTTTGGCCGTGGGCCTGGCTGCTGCGCAAGGCACTGGTTTCCGGCCGGGTGTAGGCCTGGGCATATAGGTAAAGCTGGCTATCCAGCGGCGGCTGGCCCTGCTGGGGTTTCATGCGGATATAGCTGCCGTCGGGCTGCATAAGCCTTGCCTTGGCGGTATCCTCAAGCAGGGTTTGCATCATTTGCTCTATACGGTCGGCAATGGCGGGGTCTAGCACCGGGCCGGCAATTTCCACCCGGCGCTGGGTATTGCGCGTCATAAAATCTGCCGAGGAAATATATACCCGTCGGCGCTGGCCGTTGCCGAAAATAAACACCCGGCTGTGTTCCAGAAAGCGACCCACTATGCTGCGCACGGTAATGTTTTCGGTGCGCCGGGGTATGCCCGGACGCAGGCAGCAAATGCCCCGCACAATGAGCTGCACCTGCACGCCGGCGCAAGAGGCGCGCACCAGGGCATCCATTATCTCTTTATCGGTAAGCGAGTTAATTTTGCATAAAACCCGGCCTTGGCCGCCTGCCTGTGCCTGTGCAATTTCCTGTTCAATGTTTTCCAGCACGGCTGGTTTCAGAGTGTTGGGTGCCGCCAACAGACGTTTGCAATCGGCCACCGGGTTCCCCAGCAACAGGCTTGAAAATACATTCACCGCATCCATGCCAATTTCGTGGTTGGCGGTTAGAATAGAAAGATCGGTATACAGCCGTGCGGTGTTTTCGTTGTAGTTGCCGGTGCCGAAGTGCGTAATAAACTGCAGGCCGTCGGGGGTTTTGCGAGTGATGAGCAACAGCTTGGAGTGCACCTTGTATTCGTCCAGGCCGTATATTACATTTACCCCGGCCTCTTCCAGCCGTTTGGAATAGACAATGTTGCTCTCTTCGTCAAAGCGCGCCCGCAGCTCAATGACAGCCAGCACTTCCTTGCCGTTTTCGGCAGCCTTAATAAGCGCATCTACAATTTGCGATTCCTTTGCTACCCGATAGAGCGTTATTTTCATGCTTACCACTTCGGGGTCGCTCGCTGCCTCGTGCAT
>CAYYOY010000030.1:0-11234 GCA_964473265.1 uncultured Oscillospiraceae bacterium | reverse complement strand
GGTATGTCGGTACGCCGCTTTTAACAACAAACAACAATTTGCTAACCACTAATACGCTTTACCCCAAATTACCATGCTTTTGGCCGGCTTGCCGCACACCACGCAGGTTTCGCCCACGGGCTGCTGGGCATCGGGCATGCAGCGCGAGGTTACCCCCGCTTGCTCTTTCAGTGCAAGCTCGCAAGCCTGGTCGCCGCACCACATAGCCTGAATAAAGCCGCTTTTGCTGCCGGCAATTTCCACAAGCTCGTCAAGGCTTGTGGCGGTATAGGTGCGGTTCTGGCGGTTTTGCAGCGCCCGGTTGTAAAGCCCTTGGTGCAGCGCTTGCAGCAGTTCGGGAATTTTCTGCTCCAGCTGGTCGAGCGAAACAGCGGTTTTCTCGCCGTTATCGCGCCGCACCAGCACGCATTGGTTCTGCTCAATATCCTTAGGGCCGATTTCCAGCCGCAGGGGCACACCCTTCATTTCATGCTGGGCAAACTTCCAGCCGGGGGTGTTGTCGCTGTCATCCAGCTTTACACGGCAAACGCTCTGCAGGCGCTGGGTAAGCTCGCGGGCTTTTTCCAGCACACCGGGCTTATGCTGTGCAATAGGCACTACCATTACCTGCACCGGTGCAATGGCGGGCGGCAGCACCAGGCCGCTGTTGTCGCCATGTGTCATAATAATAGCACCGATAATGCGGGTAGACATACCCCACGAGGTTTGGAAGGGGTAGGCAAGCTTATTATCGCGCCCGGTGAACTGAATATCGAAGGCGCGGGCAAAACCGTCGCCAAAGAAGTGGCTGGTGCCCGATTGCAGCGCTTTACCGTCATGCATCATGGCTTCAATGGTGTAGGTGGCCTCGGCCCCGGCAAACTTTTCTTTGTCGGTTTTGCGGCCCTTCACCACCGGTATGGCTAAATATTCCTCGCACAGCCGGGCGTATACGTCCAGCATCTGTCGGGTTTCGGCCTGGGCTTCTTCGGCGGTTTCATGTAGGGTGTGGCCTTCCTGCCAGTGGAATTCCAGCGACCGCAGGAAGGGACGCGTGGTTTTTTCCCACCGCACCACCGAGCACCACTGGTTATAAAGCACCGGTAGATCGCGGTAGGATTTTACAATATGCGCAAAGTGCTCGCAAAACAGCGTTTCAGAGGTGGGGCGCACGCACAGGCGCTCGGCCAGCTTTTCGCTGCCGCCGTGGGTAACCCAGGCAACCTCGGGTGCAAACCCTTCTACATGCTCTTTTTCCTTTTGCAGCAGGCTTTCGGGAATAAAAAGCGGCATAGCCACATTTTCGTGCCCGGTGGCCTTGAACATGCCATCCAGCAGGTTGTGGATGTGTTCCCATATTGCGTAGCCATAGGGGCGAATAATCATGCAGCCGCGTACCGAGGAATAATCTATGAGGTCGGCATTTTTCACCACGTCGGTATACCAGCGGGAAAAATCTTCCTCCATGGAGGTGATGGCCTCCACAAGCTTCTTTTGGTCTGCCAAACTAAAACCGCCTTTCGGAAGGTGGGTTAAATATCTATTTTGCCGTAAAGCTTACCGCCAAGCTCGGCATCGTGCAGGGCGCGTTCCTGCTGTGCCTTGGAAGGGGCAGGGGCAGGCGTACGCTGGGGCGGTGCGCTCTGCGCGGGTGTGCTCTGGGCAGCACCTTCAGACGGCAGAGGCTCGCTAAAGGGGTGGTTGTCGTAGCCGCCGCGGGGCAGGCCGGGGGGTGTACCCTCCTGCTGCTGGCGGGGTGGACGCGGGCCGCGCCCGCCACCGCCGCGGTAGCCGCCACTGCGCCCACCGCGGCCGCCACGTCCGCCGCTGCGTTCGCTGCGTTCCTCCCTGGGGGGGTGGCCACCGGTACGGGGGGCTGCGTCCCCCGCCGGGCTAATTACAACACGGCGCTGGGGCTCTTCCCCCACCGAGGAAGAGGTTGCGCCTTTTATTTGCGAAACGGCAGCATGAATAATACGGCGCTCGTAGGGGTTCATGGGTTCCAGCGTACAGCTTTTGCCACTGCGAATTGCCTGGTTTGCCAGCTTGCGGGCAAGGGCTTCCAGGGTGTGTTCGCGCTTTTGGCGGTAGTTGCCGCTGTCAATGGTAACGCGGGTGTAGTCGCCACCCAAACGGTTGGCAACCAGGCCTGCCAGATATTGCAGGCTATCCAGCGTTTCGCCCCGGTGGCCAATAATAACCCCCAGGCCTTCGCCGGAAAGTGCAAGAGAAATGCCGTTCGCCGTAAAGTTTGGAATCACCTTCGCTTGGGGAAGCTCCATAGCCTCCAGAAGCTGGCTTACATATTCCACTGCCAGCTGGGCCTTGGCCTGTATTTCGGGCGTTGGCTCTACTGCCTGGGCTTGTTCCTGCGGCTGGGGTGCGGGCTGCGGGCGGCCGGCGGCCGGCTGGGCCTTGGGCGGCGCCGCACGGCGCTCTGTGCGGGGCTGCTCGGGTTTGGGCTGGCGGGGTTCAGCAGCCTTAGGCTGCTCTGCGCGGGGTGCCGCCGGCTGGGGCTTGGGCTGGCGGGCGGGCGAGGCGGGCAGGTCGGGTAGTTCTATATACACCCGCACCTTGGCGTCCTTGCGCGAAAACAAGCCCTTCTTGGGCAGGTTGAGAATTTCAAATTCTACTGCTTCGCGGTCTGCGCCCAGCATGGCACAGCCGGCTTCAATGGCGGCATCCACCGTTTTGGCGGTTGCGATAGCCTCTCGTATCAAAACGACACCTCCGTATCAATCCAAATCCTTATCATTTACTTCCACATACTCTTCGCCATAGCGTTCGGCATCGCGTTTGCGCGCGGCTGCCAGGCGCTGGCGGTTAATTTCCTTCTGTGAAAGGGCTTCCAAAGCGGCGGTGCTTTCGCCATCTCGGGCGCGCTTTTTCGCATCTATTTTCTCTTGCCGTTCCCGTTCGCGCCGTTCTTCCATTTCGACCTTCATTTTTTCGGCCATCTCGGCGGGGTTGTAGTACTTATTCAGCAGCATGGTTTGCAGCATCATAATCAGGTTAGAAACGCTCCAGTAGAAGCCCACGCCGGCAGGCATAGAGAAGGTAAACCACACCGACATCAGGGGCATCATAAGCATCATGCTCTTACTGGTAGCACCGGCCATGGCATCGTTGCCGGCGGTGGCGGCGGTGTTTTTCATAGTAACCACGGAAAGCAGCAAAGAGGTAACACCCGCCAAAATTGGGATAAGCAGCAGCGGGTTGAGTGCCCAGCTGGGGGTATCGGCCAGGTTAAGGCCCAGGAAGGAAAGGTCTATGCTGGTAATGCGCTGCACCGTTTCAGCACCCAGTGCTTCAATAAAGGGGGCGGGGTTTGCCTTGGCAGAACCAATAACCGAAATTTGCGCCGAATAGCTGGTAACCTTGGTACCAAGCGATTCCATAGTGGCAATAGCAGTAGCGGCTACGTCGGCAGGCATGCGCAAAATGTGTTTGAGGGGGTTGTAAATAACGTCAATGAGGCCGAAAAGGATAGGCATTTGAATGAGCAGCGGCAGACATCCGCTAAAGGGGCTGTAGCCTTCCTTTTGGTAGAGCAGCGTAAGCTCTTCGTTAAGCTTCTGCTTGTTGTTTGCATACTTTTTTTGCAGCTCTTCTATTTTGGGGCGGAAGAGCGCCATTTTTACAGTGGATTGCTGCTGCTTAATGGCAGTGGGGATAAGCGCCACCCTTGTAAGAATGGTAAACAGGATGAGGGCTATGCCGTAATTTGGGATGATTTTGTAGCACAGCCACATAATCCACCCCAGCGGGTAGCCAATTAACGCAAAGATATAATTCATTTGCCATATCCTCCAAACCCGGGCGTCCCCTGCGGGCGCCACAATTAGTGTGCGGTGTTGGTAAGGTGCTCTGTGAGGTCAAAAATTTGGTGCTAGGCACTGCGCCAGGGGGTAAAGGCAAAGTGCTCGGGCAGTGGGTCGTAGCCGCCTTTGCAAAAGGGGTTACAACGCAAAATGCGCCAGAGGCTGAGCAACCCGCCCCGCAGAAAGCCGTACTGCTGCAATGCAGCCATACAATATTCCGAACAGGTGGGGGTAAATCTGCAGCTTGGCGGAAGCATGGGCGAGATAAACCGTTTATAAAACCGTATGAACAAAATGGCCAGTGTTTTCATTTTTTCGTTCCCTGTTGGGCCAGCAATGCGGCCAAATGTTTTTCCATGGCACGCTTCACTTCGGCCATGCCGCATACTGTCGTGCGGCTACGTGCTACAAACACAATGTCGCAGCTGCCGGGCAGCCCGGCACTAAGCTCTTGAAAGGCCGCGCGTATAATTCTGCGCGCGCGGTTGCGCTGAACAGCGCCACCTATTTTGGTGCTGGCAGTAATGCCTATGCGCACACGCCCCTGGCGAGTGGGCAGCAGGTAGGTTACGAGGGCGGGGCTCACCATGCTTGCCCCGCGCTTGTAAAGCTTTAGGAACTCGCGGTTGTGCTTTAAGGTTTCCATGTCGTTCCTTTGCAGACCAATCTTTCCCGGCCACCGGCTTTACCCGGTGCGGCAGGCTTTCATAAAAAGAAAGACCACATGCATTGTGGCCGTAAAATTTAGTAACTGCTTCCATGGTGTCAAAGAATGGGCGGATAAATTTTCGTCAGTTTTCCGGGCATTTTGCAAAAGCATACACGCTATTGGGTACACTCCGGGGAAACTGGCGGAAATTTAGCCGCCCAGCCACAACACCAAATAAACCGGCGGTTACTTTGGGCATGCTGCCACTTTGCGCAATTTGCAGACAATAGCGCAGTGCAGCAACTAGTGGGTCAAACGTGCCCGGCCTTTCGACCTTCTGCGGGCCAACACCTTGCGCCCGTTGCTGGTTCTCATTCTTTTACGAAAGCCGTGCTCTTTCTTCCTTTGCAGCTTTTTGGGCTGGTACGTTCTAAGCATAGCCTACCCCTCCTTTCAGCCTGCCGTTTATGCATGGCAAGCGACCATTCCTTAATTAATTAAAACCATATACAAAATTGCCCGGCCATTTGGGCCTATACGCCTTCGCCGGCCGCTGGCAAACATGTACCACTTGGCGTTTAAGATGTTTCCATAGCCTGCCAAGTTTAGCAGGGATTATTATACATGAAAACCGCCGGATATGTCAAGCTTTTTCAGCAAGTGCGCACAGCGCCGGGGCTACTATTCGGTAAGCAGCACAGCGTCGCAGCTATCGGTGGGGGTTAGCAACACCCGCACCCGTTCACTGCGGGCGGTGGGCAGGTTTTTTCCCACATAGTCGGGGTGCAGCGGCAGTTCGCGGTGCCCACGGTCTACCAGCACGGCAAGCTGCAGCCGTACCGGCCGCCCCCGGCTGAAGAGTGCATCAATGGCGGCACGGGCGGTGCGCCCGGTGTAAATTACATCGTCCACCAGCACCACTTTACGGCCCTCCAGCGGAAAGTGAATTTGAGAAGCGTCGGGCGGAGGCAATGCCGTGCGGTCGTCCCGAAAGGGGCGCACATCCAGGCTGCCCACCGGTACCTCCACACCCTCCAGCTGCGCCAGACGTTGCGCCATACGCTGGGCCAGTGCATGGCCACGGGTGAGCACGCCCACCAGGCAAAGCCCCTGCAGCCCCTTGTTGCGTTCTATAAGCTCATAGCAAATGCGTGTAACAGCGCGGGTAATGGCCTGTGCGTCGAGTATGGCTTTTCCCTCGGGTAGCTGGCTTTGGCTCATGGGGCTGCCTCCTTTGCCTAAAATATATTTATATAATAAGGTATAGCCTGCCCGCTATGTACGAGCCTGCCACTCAATTATAGCGTTTTGTGTGGGAATAGCAAGCGCTAAACAGAAGATTTTATAGCTTTAAGGTTAAAACGCCGCTTGTTCTTGTGCGTTTTATTTATTTTTTTGCTTCACAATTGTTCAATTTTCAACAAACCGTGTTTGATTTGTGAACATTTATAAAATTTTTCTTGCATAAGCTAGAGAAGTATACTATAATAAATTCACGATGGGAAGGGTACTTCTTTTCCCTAATATGCAAATTACTTCAAGCTTTACAGGAGGAATACACATGGCTAAGAGAATTCTTTTGGCATGCGGCACAGGTATATGCACTTCTACAACAGCTGCTAACAAGCTGATGGAAGAACTTAAAAAGCGCGGGAAGGATTCCCTCGTGGAAATTACCCAGTGCAAGGTTGCTGAAGTGGTGGGCAAAGCCCCCGGCTTTGACCTTGTTGTTGCCACCACCCAAGTGCCCAAGACTGTTACTGTTCCTGTAGTTATGGGTCTGCCCTTTCTTACCGGCATCGGTATGGATAAAACAGTTGACAAGGTTTGTGAACTGCTGGGCATCTAACCCCGCTCCCTTAGCTATCTGTGTGTGCGTGCTGGCTTCTTTTTGGGGTGAGAAGCCGGCTGCATGCACCGGGCATAGAGGCAACCCGGCGCTTAGCACGGAAAAAACCGGGCATGCCGGCGGTGTTGCAGCACAAAATACATAAATGGAGGGTTTTTTGTGAATTTTATCCTGGATTTCTTTAGCATCATTTCCGCACAGGGCGCCACTGTAATGATGCCTATCATCATCACAATTCTGGGCCTTGCTCTGGGCGCACAGTTTGGCCGTGCACTGCGTGCCGGTCTTACCGTAGGCGTAGGCTTCCTGGGCCTCAACCTGGTTGTAGGCGTACTGGGTAGCAACCTGGGCCCCGCTGCTCAGCAAATGGTTGAAAAGTACGGCCTGAGCATGAGCATTCCCGATATCGGCTGGCCTGCAGCCGCCGCCATTGCCTTCGGTTCCACCGTTGGTACCTTTATCATCCCGCTGGGCCTGGTAATCAACATTGTTATGCTTCTTACCAACACCACCCAGACCCTCAACGTTGATATCTGGAACTACTGGCACTTTGCCTTTACCGGCGCTATGGTGCAGAGCCTGACCGGTAGCCTGGCATATGGCCTGATTGCCGCCGCTCTGAACATGATTATCGTAATGGTAATTGCTGACCTCACCGCCCCCGGCCTGGAAGAATACAACGGTCTGCCCGGTATTTCGCTGCCCCACGGCTTCACCGGTGCCTTTGCTCCCATTGCCATGCTTATCAACTGGGTTATCGATATGATTCCTGGCCTGAACAAGGTTGAAATCGATATGGATGTTATCCAGAACAAAATGGGCGTATTTGGCGAACCCCTGCTGATCGGTACCGTTATTGGTATGATTATCGCAGCAGTTGCCGGTTATCCCATCATCCTTATGCCCGGTACCGCAGCCGCCAACTCGGTGCTTTCGCTGGGCGTAACCATGGGCGCTGTTCTGGTGCTCATCCCCAAAATGGCTGCCATGCTTATGGAAGGCCTTATCCCCGTTTCGGACGCTGCACAGGTTATGATTGAGAAGCGCTTTAAGGATAGAGGCAAGGTTTATATCGGCCTCGACTCCGCTGTTGGTATCGGCCACCCTGTAGCTCTTACCTGCGGCCTGCTGCTCACTCCCCTTACCCTGCTGCTGGCTGCCATCCTTCCCGGCAACCGCATGCTCCCCTTTGCCGACTTGGCAGTTATCCCCTTCATCATCGTTCTTATCATCCCCGTAACCAAGGGTAACTTCTTCCGTTCCTTCATCTGCGGCCTCTTTGTAATGGTTGCTATGCTGTATGTCGGCACCGACATGGCTGAGCTCTTCACCGCTACCGCTAAGGCTGCAAACTTCGCCATCGACGCCGCTACTCCCGTTGTTTCCTCCATCTGCGACGGTTCTAACCCCCTTACATGGGCCATGGTTAGAATTATGAACTTCGGCATCGTTGGCATTATCATCCTAGCTGTTGTTGCTATCGGAATGGCAGTTTGGAACCGCACCCTTATCATCAAGCAGGCTAAGCACGAAACCGCTGCCTAAGCCAAACGAATACCCCAACCTGTTTTTAAAAGCTCCCCGCATGCGCGGGGAGCTTTTTTGCTCCTAGCTCTTCCCTTTTCTATAGTCAACGCACATCTTGTTGTGCCGGAAAGCATAGCTACGTATATAACTGCCTTTGAAAATTTTCCCCTATGGTTTGCAGCAAAAGCTGGCTTTTTTAACACATAATGGGTAGAAGTCTAAACACTCAGACCAAAGGAGGCTTTTTTATGAAAAGAATACTGGCAATACTGCTGGCCCTAGTAGCTCTTGCAGGCTGTGGGGCCGCTGCATCCCCGCCCAGCTACTCCAGCGCCCCAATGGCCGCTGCCGACGCAGGCTTTCAAAATGCTGCCCCAATAACCGAGGGCATGTACGACAATGTTGTAACAGGCGGCGGCGAGTATGAATCGGCCGCTAAAATGCAGCAGATTTCATTGAACGCCGCCCCGGGAAGCTTTCAGCGCAAGGTGATTAAAGATGCCGGCATAAGTATGGAAAGCAAAGAATTTGACACAACCGTTCAGCAAATTGCCGACATGGTGAAAAGCCTGAACGGCTATATGGAAAGCAGCAACACGCTGGGCAGTAGCTACGATTATAACTATGATTACGACTATGAATATAGCCCTAAAGGCGTACGCGCCCGCCGGGCCGATTTTACCGCCCGTATCCCCAGCGAAAAGCTGGAGGAAGCCCTGGCACTGCTGAATGAAATGGGCAATGTAACCCGCAAAACAGAAAGTGCACAGGATATAAGCGACCAATACTACGACCTGGAAGCACGGCTGGAAAGCCTGCGCATTCAGGAAGAACGTTACTTAGAGCTGCTGCGCAAGGCCGATAAAATGGAAGATATCATCACACTGGAGAGTGCCCTTACCGAGGTGCGCTATAACATTGAAAGCCTAACAGGCATGCGCAACCGCTACGACCAACTGGTGGCCTATTCCACCCTGCAAATTTCTCTGCTAGAGGTTGGCGATTTCTCTGTAGTGCGCAACCAACCCCTTGGCTTTGGGCAGCGCATTTCCAACGCCTTTTCCGATTCTCTGCGCTTCATAGGCGATACCGCCCAATGGCTGGTGGTAGTTTTGGTTTCGGTGCTGCCGGTGCTGCTGGTATACAGCCTGCTCATTGGTGTTATTGCCTGGGCCATTTACCGAATTGTAAAGGCGCTACGCAAGCGCTTCCCCCCCAAGCCCTATGTGCCCATGCAAGCGCAGCAAAACTCGTTGGCAGGCGGCCAAACCGGGCTGCAACCCCGCCAGACCCCCCTACCCGGTACCCAAACCAAACCACCCAAGGATGAAGAAAAATAGCCCTTCTCAACCCTGCAATTTATAGGCACAAAGGCCGGCTGCGTCGCAGCCGGCCGTTGGTTTGCAGCAAGTTTGTAGCCACCTGTGTGCGCCATACATACCCCGCTTGCATATGCAGCGGAAAAGCGACACAAGTTGCTGGGTGGCTTAATAGGGTATGCGCTAGATAAGTACTGGAAAATCCCACTGGCGCAGCACCTCGTAGGCGGCCACTGCCACTGTATTAGAAAGGTTTAGGCTGCGCAGCCCCTTGCGCATAGGCAGGCGCAGGCACTGCTGTGGAAAGCGCTGCAGCAGGCTTTGGGGCAAGCCGGCGTCTTCCCTGCCAAACACCAGAAAAACCTCTTGCGGGTAGGCAATTTCGTGGTAGCCGGTGCCGCCCTTGGTGGTGAATAAGTAAAAGTTTGCACCTGGGTGCCGGGCAAAAAACTCTTCGGTGCCTCTATACTGCGTAATATCCAGCTGGTGCCAATAATCTAGCCCGGCGCGCTTAAGCTTGGCATCGGTTATGGTAAAGCCCAGGGGCTCCACGAGGTGTAGCGCGGCACCGGTAGCGGCACAGGTGCGGGCAATGTTCCCGGTGTTTTGCGGTATTTGCGGCTCAACGAGCACAATGTGCAAACGGTGCAGCATGTTTCCCTCCTTAGTTATTAGAAAATAGTAGTTCGCCGGCCTACAAAACGTTCGTCCGGGCAACTAACTGCCAACGCCTATTTTCTACCAGCTAAACAGTGCTAAAAACAGCATTAGTAGCCAGCAAAAATGGCAGCGCTGCAAAAATGCGAACGCTAAGCCAAGCTACTAACTACTAATATTAAACAACTAAATAAACATGCCCCGCCGTGCCGTTACAACACCGAATAAAACCCGTCCATGACAGGTGGGTGCCCGCCCGCAGGGTTCCCGCTCCCTTCGTCCGGCAAAAGCCGGGAGGTCTGCAGTACTAACTGCGTAAGTCAAGGCTCCCTTTTACATATATGTTGGATTATATGTGGCGCTGTTCACGTACACCGCAGGGCGGGTATGGCGGCTATTCTTCAAACTCAAAAATTTCAGAAAGACGCTCGGTAAAAATATCGGCCACGCGGGTAAACTCTTGTTCGTCCTCAATGGCTTCAAAATAGCTTTCGCCGTCTTCGCCTTCCTCTACAACCTTTACAACAATAAGCTCGTCGCTTTCATCGTCGTCCTCATGCTCGGAAAACGGAATTAGTGCAACATAGTCTTGCTCGTCTACCTTAATGCTGTCTACAACCTCAAATACATGCTCTCCGCCGTTATCATCCATAAGTGTGATAATTTCCGGCTCGTAGTCCCTTTCCATTTCGTCGGACATAGTGGCCTCCATTCTCCAGAGTGCTCTGGTAACTGTAAAATTGCCTCACTTAATTAGTGTAATGCAAAATTCATAAGAAGTCAACCACTTGCGCGGGCTTTTTACGCTGAACTTTAAATGTAAATTTTGTGGAAAACACATATTGATTATAACCAATAAACCGGATATAATACAACTACAAGATAGTGGTAATAAACAAAAAATGACAAGAAAGGCGGTGTTTCCCATGTACAACGAAAGCGAAGCAGAACCTTTTCCCGCGGGGAGCAAGTCACCCTCCCGTTGCTTGGGAATGCATGCGCCTTTGTTTGGGGCTGTACAGTAGGGCCCACCGCCCCAAAGCACACGAATGCTTATTCGCAGCCACAAGCATCCCGGCACAAAGCGGTGCTTACTATAAATGGCAGGCTTCCCCTGGGTTTTGTGTATCCATGGTTGTCTTACCAACGTTATAGTATGTTTTCGTAGTTTTAAGAAAGCGTGAGCCCCATGAAAACGTAAGCCACGCAACAAACTATAAAGCACACGCCAATCTATGTGGCAGCGGGCTGTTGCCGCCGGTGTGTAACAACAACCAAATACTACAAGGGCACCTGCTTAAAGTGGGTGCCCTTTTGCCAGCATGGTTGGCTTAAAAGCGGCAATTTGCGGCCCATTCGCGGCGCTCACCAGCTGCCGTTTTTACAAATATATTTTTGTAGTTTTGGCCGGTTTTTTTACTTTTGGGGTGGTT
>CAYYOY010000029.1:0-11492 GCA_964473265.1 uncultured Oscillospiraceae bacterium | reverse complement strand
AAGCCGCCCGGCCCACTGTAAACAAGGGGGGAAATAAATGTAAATATTTTATGAAGCACTTGACATACCTGTTTTTTAGTGTTACATTATAGGTGTTAGCACTCGGTGCATATGAGTGCTAAAACTTCCGGGAGGATGCCACCATGCAGCTGGATAACCGAAAGCTACGCATATTGGCCGCCATTGTAGAAACCTACACCGCCACCGGCGAGCCGGTGGGCTCGAAACTGGTGGCCTACCTGCTGGGGGGAGATATTTCCCCCGCTACGGTGCGCAACGAAATGGCCGCCCTGTTTGATATGGGCCTTATCGAGCAGCCCCACACCTCGGCCGGGCGCATCCCCAGCCATTTGGGCTATCGGGTATATGTCGATAAGCTCATGCGCTGCGAGGCCCTTAGCCAGCAGGAACGCGACCAAATTGACGCACTCTTTAATATTCACAACCCCGACCCCGACCGTCTGCTGGAAGACGCAGCCCAGGCACTGGCCAACCGCACCGGCTGTGCTACCATCTCTACCACCTTTACCCCCTACAGTGTGGCGGTGCGCCAGCTGGAGCTTATTCCGGTAGGGGAGCGCACGGTGGTGCTGGTGTTGGTTACCACAAACGGCATTATTCGCAACCGCGTGTGCCGGGTGGAATTTCAGCTTACACCGCAAATTTTGCAGTTTTTCCAAAGCTTTGTAAACGGCAGGCTGGCCGGGCGCAGTGTAGGCGAAATTACCAACCACTATATGAATTCCGCAGCCGTAGCATTGGGCGAATATGCCCGGGTGTTCAACCCGCTGCTTAGCGCTATCTTCGAGCTTTGCCGCGAGGTGAGCAACGGGCAGTACTACCAAAGCGGGGCCAGCAACCTGCTCGATTACCAGGAATTCCGCCAGGTAGCCCACGAACTCTTTGGCCTGCTGGAACGGCGCGACGATGTAGTTAAAACCTTTACCCCCGACCAAAGCGGTGTGGAAATTAAAATTGGACGTGAAAACGCCCCCGCCGAGCTTTCCGGCTCGTCGCTGGTAGTGGCAAAATATCGCATAGGGGAAGATAGCATGGGTGCTATCGGGGTAATAGGGCCCGTTCGTATGGATTATTCCCGCCTTGTGCCACATTTGGAATATTTTGCCGAAACCCTAGGAAAACTACTCAGTGACGCTTTGGACGACAGCCTAAAATAAATAACAAGTCGGCCCGCGCACTTTACCGCCTTAACCCCACTTGCGTTTATGAAAGGAGCGACCCACTTGCAGACAATAGAGCCAAACTTCGAGCAGGAAGCAACCAACCAGGAATGCCCACATATCGGACCCGCAACCCAGCCCGAAGCTGCCGAGCCCATTGCCGAGCCTGCCGCCGAGCCAGAGGCTGAAATGCCCGGTGCCCCGGCTGCAACAGAACCCGCGCAACCTGAAGTTCAGCCCGAACCAACCCCGGCCGACCCACTGGAGCAGCTTACCCTCCAACTGGAAGAGACCAATGAAAAGCTACTGCGGCTTATGGCTGAGTTTGATAACTTCCGCAAGCGCACCCAGCGCGAACGCGAAGCGGTGTTTGGCGATGCCCAGGCCCTGGTGCTTACCAAGCTGCTGCCGGTGCTCGATAATTTTGCCCGTGCGTTGGAAAGTGGCTGCACCGACGAAGCTTTTGCCAAGGGTATAGGCATGATACACACCTCGCTGCTGGCTGCGGTAGAAGGCTTTGGCCTGGCCGAGCTGGGCACCCCCGGCGAAACCTTCGACCCCAACCTGCACCACGCTGTCCAGCATATAGACGACGAAACACTGGGCGAAAATGTGGTGGCCGAGGTACTGCAAAAGGGGTATAAAATGGGCGAACGCGTGCTGCGTCCCGCTATGGTTAAAACAGCAAATTAGGCCTTTTACCCGCCTTTGCTAAAAGGTGTTGCAAATAGAAGCAAAACCACATTTTTAAGTATAATATAGTTTGAAGAGTTTTGGAGGGAACATATATGTCAAAGATTATCGGAATCGACCTTGGTACAACCAATTCCTGCGTGGCCGTAATGGAAGGCGGCGAAACCGTTGTTATTCCCAACGCCGAAGGGGGACGCACCACACCTTCGGTAGTAGCCTTTGCAAAAAATGGGGAACGCATGGTGGGCCAGGTTGCCAAGCGCCAGGCCATTACCAACCCCGATAGAACCATTATGTCGGTAAAGCGGCAAATGGGCACCAGCTTTACCGTGGGTATCGACGGTAAAAACTACACCCCGCAGGAAATTTCGGCCATGATTCTGCAAAAGCTTAAGGGCGATGCCGAAGCCTATCTGGGCCATAAGGTTACCGAAGCCGTTATCACCGTACCGGCCTACTTTACCGACGCCCAACGCCAGGCCACCAAGGATGCAGGCAGAATTGCCGGCCTGGAAGTAAAGCGTATTATCAACGAGCCCACCGCAGCCGCACTGGCCTACGGCATGGATAAAGAAAACGACCAAAAGGTTATGGTGTACGACCTTGGCGGCGGCACCTTTGACGTTTCTATTATTGAAATGGGCCAGGGCGTGCAGGAAGTGCTGGCCACTGCCGGCAACAACCGCCTGGGCGGCGACGATTTTGACGAACGTATTATCAACTACCTGGCCGACGAATTCAAGAAGGAAGCAGGTATTGACCTGCGCAGCGACAAAATGGCCATGCAGCGCCTGAAGGAAGGCGCCGAAAAGGCGAAGATTGACCTTTCGGGCATGACCACCGCCAGCATTAACTTGCCCTTCATTACTGCCGATGCCAGCGGCCCCAAGCACCTGGATATGTCGCTTACCCGTGCCAAATTTAACGAGCTTACCGCCGACCTGGTGGAAAAAACCATGGCCCCCGTGCGCCAGGCACTTTCCGACGCCGGCCTCAAGCCTGCCGAAATTGATAAGGTGCTGCTGGTGGGTGGCTCTACCCGCATTCCCGCCGTGCAGGACGCGGTAAAGAACTACATGGGCAAAGAACCCTTTAAGGGCATTAACCCCGACGAATGTGTGGCTGTGGGTGCTGCCATTCAGGGCGGTGTGCTGGGGGGCGATGTGAAGGGCCTGCTGCTGCTCGACGTTACCCCCCTCTCGCTGGGCATTGAAACACTGGGCGGTGTTTGCACCAAAATTATTGAGCGCAACACCACCATTCCCACCAAGAAGAGCCAGGTGTTCTCTACCGCTGCCGACGGCCAAACCTCGGTAGAGGTACATGTGCTGCAGGGCGAACGCGAAATGGCCAGAGATAACAAAACCATGGGCATGTTCCGTCTGGATGGCATTCCCGCCGCACCCCGTGGCGTGCCGCAAATTGAGGTTACCTTCGATATCGACGCCAACGGCATTGTGCATGTTACCGCTAAGGACCTTGGCACCGGCAAGGAACAGCATATTACCATCACTTCCTCTACCAATATGTCCAAGGACGATATTGAAAAAGCCGTGCGCGACGCCGAGCAGTTTGCCGCCGAAGACAAAAAGCGCCGCGAGGAAATAGACACCCGCAACAACGCCGACCAAATGGTATACCAGTGCGAAAAGAGCCTGAGCGACTTGGGCGATAAAATTTCAGACACCGAAAAGCAGCAAGTGCAAGATGCCATTGCCGCATTGAAGGAAGCCCTAAAGGGCAGCGACCTAGAGGCCATCAAGGCCAAGCAGGAAGAGCTGCAGAAGAAGCTGTTTGAAATGTCCTCTAAGCTGTACGAAGCCGCACAGGCCGCAGGCCAGGGTGGCGAAGCTGCCGGTGCTCCCGGCCCCGATACTGTGGTGGATGCCGATTACACCGACGTTGACGACAATAAATAACCTGCCAACCACAGGGGATGGGTAGCTGCGGCTACCCACCCCTGCGCGGCAGTGCAAAGCCGGGTTCACCCGGCCTGCCGTACATCTGGCAGTGGCTGGCTCTTCGCCGGCCTTGCCGCATAAACACGGGTTTTACCAAAGCCCCGTGTGCCGGTTGTGGTAAATACTTGCCTGCTACACATATGCTGTGGTATGCTGTACCAGCCGGCAGTTTTGGGCCTTGCGAAGCCATACTTTGGGTAATACTGCTAATTATATATACTATAAGGATAAATGCGATGGGTTTTCGCAAAGCCCGTGTAACCGCGGCCAACCGTGTGCGCCGGTTACCAAACGCAACGAGGTGAATATATGCCAGAAAAGCGAGATTATTATGAGGTGCTGGGGGTAGCCAAAGGCTGCAGCGAGGATGAATTAAAAAAAGCCTACCGCGCACAGGCCAAAACCTACCACCCCGACCTTAACCCCGGCGATAAAACTGCCGAAGCAAAATTTAAAGAAGTAAATGAAGCCTACGAAGTGCTTTCCGATAAAACTAAACGCGCCCGTTACGACCAATTTGGCCACGCTGGGGTAGACCCCAGCTATGGCGCGGGTGGCGGTGGTGCAGGTGGTTTTGGCGGCTTCGGCGGCTTTGGCGACCTGGGCGATATATTCGGAGATATTTTTTCGGGCGGCTTTGGGTTTGGCGGCTCCACCCGTGCGCGCGACCCAAACGCCCCCATTCGCGGCAACGATGTACACACCGATATCCCCCTTTCGTTTATGGAAGCGGCCAAGGGCTGCAAGAAAGAAATTGCGATTCAGCGGCTGGAAAATTGCGACGAATGCTCAGGCAGCGGCTGTGCCACCGGCACCCGCCCCGATACTTGCCCCGAATGCTCGGGCACGGGCCAGGTGCGCATGCAGCAGCGCACCCCCTTTGGTGTTATTCAAACCTCGCGCAGTTGCCCCCGCTGCAGCGGCAAGGGCAAAATAGTAAAGAACCCCTGCAATAAGTGCAAGGGGCTGGGGCGCGTGCGCCGCACCAAAAAGCTAGAGGTAAACGTGCCGGCCGGCATAGACCACGGCCAAACCTTTGTGCTGCGTGGCCAGGGCGATTTTGGCATGAACGGCGGTCCGGCGGGAGATGTGGCGGTGGTGGTTACCGTGCGGCCCGACCCGCTGTTTGAACGCGACGGCTTCGACGTTTGGTGCGATATCCCCCTTACCTACACCCAGGCCGTACTGGGGGACGAAATTGTGGTGCCCACTATTGACGGCAAGGTAAAATATAATGTACCCGAGGCCACCCAGGCAGGCACCGTGTTCCGCCTGCGCGATAAAGGCATCCCCTTCATTAATGGCCGGGGCCGGGGCGACCAATATGTGCGTGTAAACATTGAGGTGCCGCGTGGCCTTACCAATAAACAAAAGGACGCTCTGAAGGAATTCGAACGTCTTACCGGCGATAAAAACTATGAAAAGCGTAAAAGCTTCTTCGATAAACTTCGAGATAGCTTTGGCGCGTAACACAACTCGATGCGGCGCAGCCCTTTGGCTGCGCAAACCCCCAGGCAAATGCACGTGTGCATTTGCCTGGGGGTTTGCGCGTCCGCCAGCTTGCAGGGGCAACAAGAAAGAAGTTTATATAGGGCTGCGTGCCTATTTATCGCGCCTATAAAAACGGATAATTTTTACAAAAGTATGGAAAAAACTCTTGCCGTGCAGTATAATGAGAGCGGATGCCGCAGCCTGCGACACTACAGCCCAAATAACGACAGGGGATGGAGAAAATGGTATTCGCAAGCCTGGTGTTTCTCTACCTTTTTCTGCCGCTGAACCTGCTTTTATACTACGCTACTAAAAACATCGCCTGGCGCAATTGTGTACTGGTGGTGTTTTCGCTCTTTTTCTACGCCTGGGGCGAACCTGTGTGGGTGGTGCTGCTGCTCTTTTCGGCCTTTGTAGATTACTGCAACGGCCTGGTTATCCGCCGCTACCCACACGCCTGGCAGGCCAAGGCCGCGGTAGTGTGTTCACTGGTGGTAAACCTGGGGCTGCTGGTGCTTTTTAAGTACAGTGGCTTTTTGTACGAAAACCTCAATATGCTGCTGGGCCTTTCGCTTACTCCCCCGGGTTTTACACTGCCCATCGGTATTAGCTTCTATTCATTCCAGACCATTTCCTACACAGTGGACGTTTACCGTGGCGAGGTAGAAGCCCAGCCAAACTTTGGCAAGCTGCTGCTGTTTGTTTCGCTCTACCACCAGCTGGTGGCAGGGCCCATTGTGCGCTACCAACATATTGCCCGGGAAATAGACCACCGTACTACCGAGCTTCCCGATATTTGGGGCGGCATGAGCCGTTTCCTTGTGGGGCTGCTAAAAAAGGTGCTCATTGCCAATAGTGCCGGCAACCTGGCGGCAAAATACCTCGACGGCAGCCTAGAGGCTCTTTCGTTCTACGGGGCGTGGTTTGGGCTGCTTATGTTCACCCTGCAAATTTACTACGATTTCTCGGGCTATTCCGATATGGCCATTGGCCTGGGGCGCATGTTCGGCTTCCACTATTACGAAAACTTTAACTACCCCTACATAGCCGCCTCGGCCACCGAATTTTGGCGGCGGTGGCACATTTCGCTGGGCAGCTTCTTTCGCGATTATCTCTATATTCCCCTAGGCGGCCGCCACCATCACCCCACCCGCAACCTGCTTATTGTTTGGCTGCTTACAGGGCTGTGGCACGGTGCCAGCTGGAACTTCGTGCTGTGGGGGCTTTATTTTGGGCTGCTCATTGCGCTGGAACGTCGCTTTCTTTCTGCCTGGCTGCAGCGGCTGCCTGCCGCTGTGGGGCACATTTACCTGCTACTTGCGGCCATGCTGGGCTGGGCACTTTTCTATTTTACCGATATGAACAGGCTGGGCGCCTTTTTGGCGGTGCTGCTTTCGCCCTGGGCTGCCGTGGCCGACCCCGCCCTCACCCTTACCCTTTGGGCCAACTGCTTGTGGCTGGCAGCTGCAGTGGCGTTTTGTATGCCGCTTTTGCCTTGGCTACAGGGATATTTGCGGCAGCTGCCCGGCCGGCTGCAGGCTTGGGGCCAGCTGGCAGTCAATTTAGCTATGCTGCTGGTAAGCACGGCGCTGCTGGTGGGGCAAAGCTACAACCCGTTCCTCTATTTTCGCTTTTAGGGGGTGCCTGCGTGAAACACAAAACAATGGCCTTGTTTTCCATGCTGGTTGTCACGGGGGTGCTGGCCGGGGGCGGCCTGGCCTCGCTGCTGCTGCCAAAGCCCACCCATTCCGAAATAGAGCGCCGGGCGCTTGCCACGCTGCCGGCCTTTACCTGGGAAAGCTTTTTTTCGGGGGAATATCTGCGCGGCTTTGAAGCCTATTATGCCGATACCTTCCCCACCCGCGAAGGGCTAATTTCACTGGCCTTTGGGGTGCAGGCGGCCAAGGGCATAAACCGCGATGCTTCCAAGCTCTACGATACCACCCAGCCCACCATAGCCCCCTTGCCCCAACCACCCGCCCCGCCCCAAGCTGACGGCAACACAAACCAGCCCCCCGCCCCGCCCGAAGACCCCGGCCAGGGCTATACCTCGCAGGGTGTGTTTGTGTATAAAGACCGCGCCTTCTCGCTGTTTGGGGGCAATAATGCCGTGGGCAGCTACTACGCCAAAACCCTTAGCTCCTACGCCGCCGAGCTGCCGGGTGTGCGCTGTTACAACCTGCTTGCCCCCACCGCCGGGGAATTTTACTTCCCCAAGCACTATGCCTCGTTGTGGAAAGGCCAGGCCGAAAGCATTGCCTATATTTCTTCGCAGCTGGTGGGCGTAACCCCGGTGGATGCCATGAGCACCCTTTCGGCCCACACGCAGGAATACATTTACTTCCGCACCGACCACCACTGGACAGGGCTTGGTGCCTACTACGCCTACACCGCCTTTGCCAAGGCTGCCGGGTTCACCCCCTTAAAGCTGGAAGATTTCGAGCACCGCACCCTACCCAACGAGTTTTTGGGTACGCTTTATAACCTTACGCAGGATGCAAACCTTGCCGCCAACCCCGATCGTGTGGAATATTACATTCCCCCCACGGCCTACACCGCCCAGCTTATCTATAAGGACGCACCCTATTATCCCATGGCTTTTGCCAGCATCTGGGGCGAACAGGCCCGCCCGGTAAACAGCTATTCGGTGTTTCTGGGGGGCGATTACCCGCTCATTTCTATTACTACCCGGGCAGGCACCGGCCGCCGGCTGCTTATTGTAAAAGAAAGCTACGGTAACGCCCTGGCCCCCTACATGCTGCCCCACTACGACGAAATTTATATAGTGGACCAGCGCTATTTCCAAACCTCGCTTTATAGGCTAATAGAAGAAAAGCGCATTACCGATATTCTTTTTGTAAACAACATTTTTGCCGCCAACACGCAATACCATGTAGACTGCATTGCCTCGCTGAAGCACCAGGTGTGGACACCCCCCGAGGAAGAAAGCCAGCCCGAGGACGGCGAAATACTCTACTACCTCGATTAATTCATGAATTTGGTAAAAATTTGAATTTAACCTCTTTCCTGCAAGCTACTCTTGCAAATTTTACGAAAAGTTGCCATAATATATAGCATAAGCTTACAAAGGCCGCCGGGGGCACCTGGCTGCCAAACGCAAGAGAGGTGCTTATATGAGCCGCAGTGCTCTTATTTTGGCTGCCGGGGACGGCAAACGCATGAACTCGGCCGGTTCTAAGGTGCTTTGCCAGGTGCTGGGCGAACCCATGCTCAACTGGGTAACCGCCGCCTGCCTGGAAAGCGGCATTGAGCAGCTATGCGCGGTGGTGGGGGTAGACGCCCAAGCCGTTACCGCCGCGCTGCCCGCCGGTTGCCGCACGGTGGTGCAGCAAGAGCGCCGGGGCACAGGCCATGCCGTGCTGTGCGCACAAGAATTTTTGCAGCAGGCCGGTGGCCAGCTGCTGGTGCTGTGCGGCGACGCACCCTTCGTGGGCAGCGGCGTTATCCAAGCCTCTTACGAGCAGCACATGCAGCAGGGCAACAGCGCCACCCTTATTACCGCCCGCCTGCCCGACCCCACCGGCTATGGCCGGGTGGTGCGTGGGCCCGACGGCGGCCTGGCCGGCATTGTAGAAGAACGCGATGCCGACGCCTCCACCCGCTTAATAGACGAAATTAACTCGGGGGCCTATTGGTTCGACGTTGCCGCGCTGCTTTCGGCCTTAAATAAGCTTACCTGCGCCAACAGCGCCGGAGAATATTACCTTACCGATGTAGTGGGCATTCTTTTGGGGCAGGGCAAGCGCTGCGGCAGCTACCTTTCGCAGGATGCCCAGGTGGCCGAAGGCGCCAACGACCGCCAAGGCCTGGCCCACCTAAACCAACTGGCACGCCGCCGCAAGCTGGAAAGCCTGCGCCGCGCCGGGGTAGACATCCCCTTTGAGGATGGCATTATCATTGGCCGGGCGGTAACCATAGGGCAAGATACCACTATCCTGCCGGGGTGTGTTATTCTTGGCAACACCAGCATTGGTGCAGGGTGCAGCATAGGCCCCAACAGCGTGATAACCGACAGTACCATTGGCGACCGTTGCAGCGTAAAAAGCTGTTACATAACCCAATCTACCATGGAGGCAGACGTGGCCATCGGCCCCTTTTCGCATGTGCGTCCGGGCAGCCACATTGCCGCCGGCTGTAAGATTGGCAACTTCAACGAAATTAAAAATTCCAACTTGGGCGAAGGCACAAAAATGGCCCACTTAACCTACTGCGGCGATGCCGACATTGGCAGCGGCGTAAACTTTGGCTGTGGTACGGTGGTGGTAACTTACGACGGCGTAGGCAAGCACCGCACGGTGGTGGAAGACGATGTTTTCATCGGCTGCAACACCAACCTGGTGGCACCGGTTACCGTGGGCCGCGGCGCATACACCGCCGCCGGCAGCACTATAACCGCGAACGTTCCTCCCGACGCACTGGCTATAGCTCGCTGCCCCCAAACCATCAAGGAGGGATACGCTCTAAGGTTTCGCAAGAAAAAATAAATACATTATACCATAGCAACCAAATGTGGGAAAGGTAAGGGAACAAGATGAACTTTCACGGCAAGGATATTAAAATTTTCGCAGCCAACGCCACACCGGGGGTAGCGGCTGCTATCGCCAAAAGTTTGGGGCTGCCGCTGGGCAAAAGCAAGGTAACAGCCTTTTCAGACGGCGAAATTTCTGTTTCTATTGAAGAATCTGTCCGAGGGTCGTATGTATTTTTGGTTCAATCTACCTGCGCACCTGTAAACGACCATATCATGGAAATGCTAATTATGATAGACGCCTTCAAACGGGCTTCGGCTGCCCGCATTACCGCCGTGGTGCCCTATTTCGGCTACGCCCGGCAGGATAGAAAGGCCAAAGCACGCGACCCTATTTCCGCCAAGCTGGTGGCCGATCTTTTCACCGCAGCCGGCAGCGACCGCCTGCTCACCATGGATTTTCACGCACCCCAAATTCAGGGCTTTTTCAATATTCCGGTGGACCACCTACTGGGCGTTCCCATCCTTGTCCCTTACTTTATAGATAGATTTGACGGCCATGCCTTTGGCGATATTGTTGTCGTTTCGCCCGACCTCGGCTCGGTAACCCGTGCCCGTCGTTTTGCCGAACGCTTCGACGCCCCGCTGGCCATTATTGATAAGCGGCGCTCTATGGCCAATGTTTCGGAAGTGCTCAACATTATTGGCGATGTAAAGGGTCGCTCGGTTATTATTGTAGACGACGTTATCGACACCGCCGGCACCCTCTGCAACGCTGCCGAAGCCCTTATGGAAAAGGGCGGTGCCAAAGAGGTATATGCCTGCGCCACCCACGGCGTGCTTTCCGGCCCGGCGCTCGACCGCCTGGAAAAAAGCTGCATTAAGCAAACCACCCTGCTCGATACCATCCCCCTGCCCGAAGGCGGCAGCCGGGCACGCATTAACATGCTTTCGGTAGCGCCGGTGTTTGCCGACGCAATTGGCAGAATTTACGAGGACAAGCCCGTTTCGCCCCTCTTCGGTTAAAAAACCGCAGCACTTGCCGGCATGGGAAGAATGCGGCCAGCGTGGCCGGCTTCCCATGCCTGCTTTTGAACCCAACACACCCGGAGGTAACGCATGCTCTTTCGCAAAACAAAGCCCGCGGGCCCGGTAGATATGCTGGTGGTGGGCTTGGGCAACCCCGGTAAAAAGTACGATAACACCCGCCACAACGCCGGCTTTGTCGCCATAGACGCTTTGGCTGCGGCCTGGGGCTGCAAGGTAGAGCGGCTGCGCTTTCAGTCGCTGTGCGGCGAGGCACAGGCGGGCGGCCTGCGCCTGCTGCTTATGAAGCCCGGCACCTTTATGAACCTTTCGGGCCAGGCGGTGCGCGAAGCCATGCAGTTTTACAAGCTGCCGCCCGAACGGGTGCTGGTAGTCTTTGACGATGTTTCGCTGCCGCCCGGGCGCGTGCGCTTGCGGCGCAGCGGTAGCGACGGCGGCCACAACGGTATAAAAAATATTATTTATCTTACAGGCAGCGACGCTTATCCCCGCATTAAAATTGGGGTGGGCGAACGTCCCCACCCGGAATACGACCTGGCCGATTGGGTGCTTTCCCGCTTCAGCGCTGCCGAAGCCAAGGCACTGCAGCCTGTGTATGAAGCCATGCCCCGCATGGTAACACTGATAGCC
>CAYYOY010000028.1:3858-11514 GCA_964473265.1 uncultured Oscillospiraceae bacterium | reverse complement strand
ATGGGCATCTCGCCAAAAGCTTTACCAGCAGTGGCTAAAGTAAAACATTAACTTAACTGACATAAACATAAAATTTAGTGGAATAAAACATAGAGCGTCTTTACCGTTTCATCAAAAATTTTGCAGCCACAGCAGTATAATTTTCCTTGCCCCACGAATACTAAATTCAAAGTGCAGCAGGAGCCGTCGGTACAAATCCGGCAGCCTTCCGCAGAGCCGTTAGGCTGCAAAGGCTTGGGTTGGCGGCACTTTCAAAGGCTACCGCTTGAAGCGGGCAGGGCAACTTACGGCTACTAAATTAACAAGGTCTTTAAGGCCGTTAAGCTTGCCGGCGATAGGCCAAACAAGCAGTGGTAAGCAATAATTAGATTGAAAGGAACGTTCATATATGAAGGCCACAGGAATTGTACGCCGCATAGACGATCTGGGAAGGGTGGTTATTCCCAAAGAAATTCGGCGCACCATGCGAATTCGCGAGGGCGACCCTCTGGAAATATTTACAGACAACGACGGAGAAGTGATATTCAAAAAATATTCCCCTATTGGCGAGCTTTCGGGCCTGGCCGGGCAATATGCCGAAGTACTGCATAAAACCGGCGGTTTCCCCGTAGTTATATGCGACCGCGACCATGTGGTTTCGGTGGCTGGCATTTCTAAGAAAGAAATGCTCGAACGCCGTGTTTCGGCCCAACTGGAAGAATTTATGGAAGGCAGAAAGAGCTACACCCGTTCCCCCAGCGAAACCCGCAAACTGCAACCGGTAGAGGGCGTGGAACACTACGCGTTGGTACAGCTCCCCATTATTGCTGCGGGCGACGTTTGCGGCAGCGTAATGTTTGTAGCGGGAGAGCAAGGCTCGCAGGTTAGCGATACCGAGGTAAAGCTTGTGCAGGCCGCCGCTTCCTTCTTAGGCAAGCAGATGGAGGAATAGAAAATTTGCCCCAACCCCTTGCTAATCGGGGCAAAATGTGCTACATTACTATATAGTAAGAGTTTGAATGTAGAAAGAGTGGGAAGTATCTCCCGCTCTTTCCTGCATGTTACGGAGGTTATGCAATGTCAAAGGGCAAACGCCCCACCGCCGCCATTGCCGAAGAGCTTGGTAGACCGGTGGCAAACGAGCTGGGGCTGACGCTGTGGGATGTCCGCTTTGAAAAAGAGGGCAGCAGTTGGTTTTTGCGCTATTTTATCGATAAACCCGGCGGCGTAAATATTGATGACTGCGAGGCTTTTTCACGCAGGGTGGAAAAGCTACTGGACGAGGCCGACCCCATTGACCAGAGCTACTGCCTAGAGGTTTCTTCGCCTGGGGTGGAACGCGAGCTTACCCGGCCCGAGCACTTTGCCACCTATATGGGTTCTACGGTGCAGGTGCGCCTTATACGCCCCCTAGAAGGCAAGCGCGATTTTACCGGCAAGCTCACCGGGTATGAAAACGATTGTTTAACGCTCCTGCTGGAGGACGGCCAAAGCCTGCCGTTGCAAAAGAGTGACACCGCCTTTATCCGGCTGTTTGACGATTACGACTACGGAGGGACAAGATAAAATGAATAAAGAGTTCTTTGACGCACTTTACATGCTGGAAAAGGAGAAGGGCATACCCGTAACATATTTGGTAGAGAAGATTAGCAATGCCATTGCCATTGC
Organism: uncultured Oscillospiraceae bacterium; assembly: GCA_964473265.1. Classification (GTDB taxonomy): domain Bacteria; phylum Bacillota; class Clostridia; order Oscillospirales; family Ruminococcaceae; genus Heteroruminococcus. The sequence continues at coordinate 9,867 of CAYYOY010000028.1, read as the reverse complement.
CGTTAAGCGCGACGTAGGCGGTAGCGAGGATAATATTGTAGAAATAGACCCAGAAACCGAGCGCTTTTATGTTGCCATTCGTAAAACGGTGGCCGAGGTTGTAGAAAACCCCATGCTGGAAATTTCGCTGGAGGAAGCACTCCGCTACGATAAAAAGGCCAAAGTTGGCGATATTGTGGAAATTCCTCTGGAAACCAAGCAATTTGGCCGCATTGCCGCACAATCGGCAAAGCATGTTATTCGTCAGGGCATTCGCGAGGCCGAAAAGGGCCAGCTGCTGGAAGAATACCAAAGCCGCCAGCACGATATTATTTCTGCTGTGGTACTCCGCAACGACCCACGCCGTGGCAGTGTAACACTTGAAATTAGCGGCAGCGAAGCCATGCTGCCCAAAAGCGAACAGGTGCCCGGCGAGGAACTGCGCGACGGCGACCACATTAAGGTGTATGTGGTGGACGTGGTAAATTCTGAAAAAGGCCCCCGGCTTATGATTTCCCGCACACACCCCGGCCTGGTAAAGCGGCTGTTTGAAATGAACGTGCCCGAAATTTACGACGGCACGGTGGAAATTAAGGCCATTAGCCGCGAGGCCGGTAGCCGCACCAAAATGGCAGTGTACAGTCGTGACGAAAACGTAGACCCCGTGGGCGCTTGCATTGGCCCCAAGGGCTCGCGCGTATCTTCCATTGTGGAAGAGCTGGGCGGCGAAAAAATAGACGTAGTACCCTTTAGCGAAGACCCCACGCAGTTTATTGCGGCGGCACTTTCGCCCGCCAGCGTGCTTTCGGTGGAAGAAGACCCCGAACAGCCCAAAAGCTGCCATGTAACTGTGCCGGATAACCAGCTTTCGCTGGCCATTGGCAACAAAGGGCAAAACGCGCGCCTGGCAGCCCGCCTTACCGGCTGGAAGATAGATATCCGGCCTGAGAGCGGCTTCCCCGCGCAAGAAGAATAGATAGATAAACAGGCGGCAACGCCTTTTAGAGCAACCAAGGGGGTAGGGTATGCAAACCAAAAAACTGCCGGTGCGCATGTGCACAGGCTGTGCCCAGCATCTGCCCAAAAAAGAGCTGGTGCGGGTGGTAAAGGGGCCCACGGGCGAAATTTCGGTAGACCCAACCGGCAAAAAGGCCGGCCGTGGGGCTTACCTCTGCCAAAATGTGGAGTGCCTGCGCAAGGCGCGCAAAGCGAGGCGGCTGGAACGCGCCTTTGCCTGCCAAATTCCCCCCGAGGTGTATCAGCGTTTGGAGGAGGAACTTGCAAACATTGAAGGATAAACTGCTGCCTTTACTATCCCTCTGCCGCAAGGCAGGCCGGGTCACCACCGGCTTCGACGAGGTGCGCCAGGCCATTGCAGCGGGAAAGGCAAGGGTAATCTTGCTTTCTCACGAGCTTTCGCCCAAGCGGGCCGAAGATATTAAATATACCGCCACCGCAGCAAACCCGCCGGTTTTGGTGCTGCACATACCCCAAAGCATGGATACACTGGCCGGCGTGCTGGGTAGGCGAACAGGAATAATTGCCGTAACGGATAAAGGCTTGGCGGACAGTGTAACGGCCTGTGTGGCCCAACAAGGGAAGGAGCAATTGTATGATGATGGAAAAATATAGGGTGCACGAGGTCGCTAAAGATTTGGATCAAAGCGGCAGCAAGGAAATTTTAGATCTGCTGACGCAAAACAACCCAAACAATCAATATAAGCCTCAAACAGCACTTACATCCAGCGAACTGAATATTATATTTGAATCTTTTACGCAGCGCGAGCAGGTGCCCAGCCTGGACGCTTACTTTGCACAGGGCGAAGCAGAACGCGAGGCCCGCAAGGCGCAGCGCCAGGCAGCCGAGGCAGCCAAAAAGGCCGAGATTGAAAAGGCCGAAGCCGCCCGAAAGGCTGCGGCTGCACAAGCCGCACAGAAAGCGCAGGCTGAAAGAAGGCCTGCAGTGCAGCAGCCGGCTCCGGCACGCCCAGCCCCGCAGCATGCACAGCCAGCGCGCCCCGCAGCATCGGCAGGCGGCCACCAGGGCCAGCAAGGCAATCAGGGCCAGCAGCGCCCGGCCGGTGCACCTACCGCCGGCGCACGCCCCGCGCCCCGGCCGGCACCTTCCCGTGCTCCGGCGCGCCCCGCACAGCCGGTGCAGCCCAACCAGCCCCCTATTGAAATTAAAATGCAGCCCCGCAAACCGGCCGTGAAGGGCCAGCCGGGGAGCACCGCACCTGCCGCCCCCCGCCCGGCGGGCGAGCGCCAGCGCACCACTGTAGATATGCGTGCCGCTGAGGTCGATTTGGAACGCTACAACGAGCGCTACGAGCAAATTGCTCCCACCAACCTTGCGGCCAAAGCCAAACCCAACGACCCCCGCAAGCAGAAGCTCAACCAACGTTCGGCGCAGCGTGGCAAGCCCTTTATGAGCCGCAAAGAACGCGAAGAAAATAAGATGCACCGGCTGGAGCTCGAGCGTCAGCGCCGCCAGCGCCTGGAAATTGAAATTCCCGATGAAATTACTGTCGGCGAGTTGGCGGCACGCCTTAAGGTGCAGGCGGCTGAAATTGTTAAGCGCCTTATACCCCTGGGCATTATGGCCTCTATCAGCCAGGTAATCGATTACGACACCGCCGCCCTGGTAGCCATGGAAATTGGCGCAAAGGTTTCGCGCGAGGTTGTAGTTACCATTGAAGAACGTCTTTTTGACACCACCGAGGACGACACCCAGAACCTGCAGACCCGCTGCCCAGTAGTAGTGGTTATGGGCCACGTTGACCACGGCAAAACCTCGCTGCTCGATGCTATCCGCGATGCCAACGTGGTAGAAGGGGAGGCCGGCGGTATTACCCAGCACATTGGTGCTTACCAGGTAACCATTAAAGATCGCCCCATCACCTTCCTGGATACTCCCGGCCACGCCGCTTTTACTTCTATGCGTGCCCGTGGCGCACAGGTTACCGATATTGCTATTCTGGTAGTTGCCGCCGACGACGGCATTATGCCCCAGACCGTAGAGGCCATTAACCATGCCAAAGCAGCCGAAGTGCCTATAATCGTAGCCATTAATAAGATGGATAAAGAAGGCGCAAATCCTGAACGCATTAAGCAAGAGCTTACCGAACATGAGCTGGTGCCCGATGAATGGGGTGGCGATGTAATCTGTGTGCCGGTTTCGGCTAAAACCAGGGATAATATTGAAACCCTGCTGGAGATGGTGCAGCTGGTGGCCGACATGCGCGAGCTTAAGGCCAACCCCGACCGTATGGCCAAGGGTGCTGTAATTGAAGCCCGCCTGGATAAAGGCCGTGGCCCGGTAGCCACGCTGCTGGTGCAAAACGGTACACTGCGCACAGGCGATGTGCTTATTGCCGGCACAGCCCTGGGCCGTGTGCGTGTAATGACAGACGACCGTGGCAACCGCATTGATAGCGCCGGCCCCTCTATGCCGGTGGAAATTACCGGCTTGGCCGATGTGCCGGATGCCGGCGATATCTTCAACGCCGTAGAGGACGAACGTCTGGCACGCGAGCTGGTGGAGCAACGCCGCCACGAGCAGAAGGAAGTACAGTTCCAATCTTACCAGAAGGTTACGCTGGATAATCTCTTCAGCCAGATTGAGCAGGGCGATATTAAGGAACTGCCTATTATTGTAAAGGGCGACGTAATGGGCTCGGTAGAAGCGGTTAAGCAATCGCTTGAAAAGCTTTCCAACGATGAGGTTCGGGTACGCGTAATTCACGGTGGCGTGGGCGCTGTCAACGAATCGGACGTGATGCTGGCCAACGCTTCCAACGCAATTATTGTAGGTTTTAACGTGCGCCCCGAACCCGCAGCACGTGCCAATGCCGAGCGCGACGGGGTGGAAATTCGCCTGTATCGCATCATCTACGACGCTATTGAAGAAATTCAGTCGGCGCTTAAGGGTATGCTGGCACCCAAGTATCGCGATGTAGATCTTGGCCGTGCCGAGGTGCGCCAGGTATATAAAATTTCCAACGTGGGCACCGTGGCAGGCTGCTATGTGCTGGAAGGCAAAATTACCCGCACTGCCAATATCCGCGTAGTGCGCGACGGCATTATTATAGCCGACGACAAGCTAGACAGCCTGCGCCGCTTTAAGGATGACGTAAAGGAAGTAGCCACCGGCTATGAATGTGGCATGGGCCTTACCAAATTTGCCGATATTAAGGAAGGCGACATTTTCGAAGCCTACGAGGTAGAGGAATACAGAGAGTAGCAGGCTGGTGCACACCGCCTGCCGGGAGGAAAACAAATGGCTACACATAGGCCGGATAGAGTGGCCGAAGACATTCGCCGCTGTCTGCCCGATATTATGCGCAGCATGAAGGACCCTCGCATTTCGGGCCTGCTGAGCATTGTAAAGCTGGATTTAGCGGGAGATTATTCCCACTGCAAGGTGTATATAAGCGCTGTGGAGGGCTTCGAGCAGGCCAAGCAGGCCGTGCAGGGGCTCAACAGCGGGGCGGGCTATATCCGCCGCGAGGTTGACCGCTACCTTAGCCTGCGCCGCAGCCCGGCCTTCCATTTTGTGGCCGATAACTCCATTGAGCACAGCAGCCAAATTTCCAAAATGCTGGATGTCCTGCTGCCCGACAACCAGCCACAGGGGGACGACCATGCAGATTGACATCCTGCAAGCGGCCGAGTTGCTGTGCGCCGCCAACTATATTACCATTCTGGCGCACGAGCGCCCGGACGGTGACACGCTGGGTTCGTCCTTTGGGCTACACTTTGCCCTGCAGCAGGCCGGCAAGCATAGCCGGGTGCTCTGCAGCGACGGTTGCCCGAAAAAGTATCGTTTTTTAACGGGAGATTATACCCCCGCACAGTTTGACGAACAGCTGGTGGTGGCTTCGGACATTGCCAGTGTAAAGCTGCTGGGCAGCCTAGAGCAAAGCTATGCCCACCGGGTAGATTTATGTATAGACCACCATAAATCGAACGAGCAGTATGCCAAATATAACCTGGTGCGGCCGGGGGCCAGTGCCACCTGCGAGCTTATGTGCCGCGTGGTGGAAAACATGGGGGTAGAGCTTACCCCGCAAATTGCCACGGCACTCTACACCGGCCTTTCTACCGACACCGGCTGCTTCCGTTTTGCCAACGCAACCGCTGCAACCTACCGCTGCGCCGCTACTTTAATAGATGCCGGAGCCGACCATGCTGGGGTAAACCGCATGCTGTTTGAAACGGTTTCGCTCGCTCGTATGCAGGTAGAGCTGGATATTAAAGGTTCGCTGGAGCTGTACTGCAACGGCCGCCTGGCAGTAATGTACCTTACCCGGGAAATGCTGCAGGGTACCGGGCTGAACGAGTACGACCTGGAAGGCACAGCCAACCTGCCCCGCCAGCTGGAGGGCGTAGAGGTTGGCGTGCTTATTAAGCAAGAGCAGGGGGCCGAGCAGTGCCGGGTTTCTCTGCGCAGCGCCAGCGGGGTAGATGTTTCGGCCATAGCGGCCACTTTTGGCGGTGGTGGGCATATTCGCGCTGCGGGTTGCACCATTCCCGGCAGCCCCGCACAAGTGCGCGATAGCCTTGTGGCTGCCCTTAGCAAGGTGCTATGCTAGCCCCGAGCGGCGTGCTTTGCCTAGATAAACCCGCGGGCTGGACATCTTTTGACGTGGTGGCTAAGGTGCGCAACCTTACCCGCCAGCGCAGCGCCGGCCACGCAGGCACGCTGGACCCTATGGCCACCGGCGTGTTGCCTGTTTTTTTAGGCAAGGCCACAAAGGCTATAGACCTGGTGGAAAACCACGATAAACGCTATACTGCCGGCCTGCAACTGGGCATTGCTACCGACACGCAGGATACCACCGGCACAATACTTACCCAAACCCACAGCCAAATTACCCGTAGGCAGCTGGAAGAGGCAGTACACACCTTTGTGGGGGAAATTGACCAAACGCCCCCCATGTTTTCGGCCGTGCAGATAAACGGCGTGCGGCTCTACGAGCTGGCCCGGCAGGGCAAGGTGGTGGAACGCCCCAGCCGCCGTGTTACGGT
>CAYYOY010000028.1:0-3848 GCA_964473265.1 uncultured Oscillospiraceae bacterium | reverse complement strand
GGTGCACGGCATACACCTGCTGGCTTTTGATGAGCAAAACCAATGTGCTACGCTGGATATTAGCTGTTCGCGCGGGACCTATGTCCGTACCATTATAGACGACCTTGGGCGCAAGCTGGGCTGTGGTGCCGCCATGAGCAGCCTGTGCCGTACCCAGGCGCTGGGCTTTACCCAGCAGCAATGCTGCACATTGGAAGAGCTTGCCCAACGCGCCGGCAACCTCGAAGGCCTGCTGCTACCCACCCAAGCGCTGTTTGCACACCTGCCGCGCCTAGAGCTTAGCGGCAAGCTGGCGGTGCTCTTTCAAAACGGTGTGCAGCTTACGCTCACCCAACTGCCCGCACCGCCCACCGGCCGCTGCCAGGTGTTTTGCGAGGGCGTTTTTTGTGCTCTGGCGCAGCCGCAGCCCGAAACCGGAAGGCTGGTGCTGGTGAAGAATTTACGCGGCTAACCCCTGCCCGGGAGGAAATCTATTTGATACTCTTAGATACACTTACCACAACACTTCCACAGCCCACAGCGGTAGCTTTGGGCTTTTTCGACGGCCTGCACAAGGGGCATAGAGCGGTAATTGACGCGGCGCTGGCCTGCCGCGAGCAGGGCTTGGCACCCGCTGTGTTTACCTTCGACACCGCCCACAGCCGTCCCCCGGGAAAACCCGGCCAAATGCTGCTTACCCAGCCACAGCGGCTGGTTCGCCTGGAGCAAATGGGCTTAGAATATACCGTTTGCCCGCCGTTTGAAGAGCTGCGCTGCCTCTCGCCGGAAGCATTCGTGGACGTATTGTCTAACCAGCTTTTAGCCAAGCGGCTTTTCTGTGGCGATAATTTTCGCTTTGGCCACAAGGCCAGCGCCGGTATTGCCGAGCTGCAAGAACTTTGCCGTGGCCGGGGCATGGGGCTGCATGTCTGCGAAAAGGTGTTTTACGGTGGCCAGCCGGTAAGCTCTACGCGCATCCGTCAGGCAGTTAGCCAAGGCAAGCCCGAGGTGGCTACCGAACTCTTGGGTTACCCCTTTGCCATTTACGCGCCGGTGGTTGCGGGCAAGCGCTTGGGCCGCCAGCTGGGCTTTCCCACCGCCAACCAACAGATACCACAAGGTTTGGTGCAGCCGCTGCCGGGTGTTTATGCCACAACAATTACACACCGCGGCAAAAGTTGGCCGGCAGTTACCAATATTGGCCGGCAGCCTACGGTGGGCGGCCAAGAAATTGTTTGCGAAAGCTATATGGTAGGGTTTACGGGAGAATTATATGGCGAGGAAATTTCCACCGCGCTGGTGGCCTACCTGAGGCCTATTTGCCGTTTTGATACGGTAGAAGCACTGCGCGAGCAAATTCAGTTGGATGTGCAAGCAGCCCAGAAGCTTCTGCCAAGCCCCCAAGCCCAGCCGAACACATAGGGCAGAGCATCAGCAGAGCTGCCCGGCTATATCTATACATGAACGCATATACTGCAGGTGAGGAAAGGCGGTTGAGTTATGAAAATAAAGCTGGTCTACTTTTCTTTGGACGGCAACACCCAGCTTGTGGCCCGGCAGATGGCGCAGGCACTGCAGGCCGAGCTAGTAGAGCTAACCCCCAGCAAGCCCTACCCAACCAAAGGTTTTGCAAAGTACTTTGCAGGCGGTAAGGATGTTCTTTTTAAAGCGACGCCTGCGCTGAAGCCCTATAGCTTAGAGCCCAAGCCCGATCTACTTATTTTAGGCAGCCCCATTTGGGCAAGCACCTTTGCGCCGCCTATGCGCAGCTTTTTAAGCCGCCACAATTTAGACGGCCAGGCGGTGGCGTTTTTTGCCTGCCACCGTGGGGGCGGTGTGGGGCGCTGCTTTACCGAGTTTGCCAAGCTGCAGCCCAAGGCGCAGCTTATTGCTTCCACAGGTCTTCTTCAGCCTACTGAAAACGAGCTGGAGTTGGAGCGTGCCGTGCAGTGGGCTAAAAGCATTCAGCTGGTGTAGCACAGCTTTTTACAAACCAAGGCGGCGGGCCGGCGGTGGTTCCGCATAAAACACAAGGCAAATTCCCGCAGGGAATTTGCCTTGTGTTTTTATAGCCGCCTACGGCGGCTGCGCTGGGGTTCGATTCCCCCAGCGTGCGCAGAACCTACCGTCTTCGTTTTGTAAAAGGGGAGAACGCGTTGTTAGGCGGGGCTTGGAAGATGCAATTACCTTCTAAAATCTACAAACTCGCCTGTTTTTTCTTGGCTTATCATTGTGCCATTTTCTGCAAAGGTATATCTATATACAGAGCTTGCGCCCCCTATTGAGAAGGACGATGTCATAGGGGAAAAATATGTGTCCGTAATGCTTTCAACATTCCAAAGTAGTTTGCCGTCGTCGCTTATCGTAAGGGCTCCACCAAGAGACCCTTTGGCAGAATAAAATTCCAATGGCGTGCCGAAATCACGGTCACATACCAAAAGCACGGCTGAATACGTATCTCGAACAAGCTTTGTTAGTTGTTCGTTTGAAATATCAAACAGTTGGTTATCGAAAATGTAGTTTAAAATTGAGGCAACTTCATATTGACCACCGGTATTCTTGTCTTCATCTTCAAGTACAGGGACGGTATATGCGCTTAAATAAACATTTCCGTTGTACTCTATCATATCTGTAATAAAATAGTGGCAATCGTTGGCTTCATACGAGAATGTATCGGTTAGTACACCTTCAGCATCTATTTTTACAATTTTGGTATGTTCGTTGGCTATATAACTCCAAAGCTGCACAATATAGCCGTCGCCCAGTTTTGCTGCATTCCATATGCCATAGTTTCCAATTTCCGTTTTTTTAAAGCCTTGGGCATTTCCGTGTATATCGTATTGGTTCACACAAAGGTAGCTTAAATCTCCCCTACTAAATACTGTAATACGGTCATCACCTAGTACAACCGCACCAATATATTCATTATGAAAGCCGTTTTCAAGCATTTTCTCCCATACAATCGTACCATCTGCGTCAATCATAGCAATAAAAGCATGGCTTTTCTGCGAGCTGGACCAAGTTGGAGTTTGACCATAAACAACTACAGTGTCTTTATATACGGCATAATCTTCCACCCAAAAATCGTCAAACTCCGCTTGCCACACCATTTCACCTTGCAGATATTTTGAAAAAACGCTTTTATCATGAACATCAAACCCAAGAGAGCGGTCAAACTTGTATTCTGAATCAAATTTATAGGTGATGCCATTTTTGTCTTGTACAGAGTTTTGCACTATGTTATACCCATGAGAGTTTCTGTAATTCCATAGGTTTTCAATATCTTGTGGTGTAGGGCTTTGCTGAAATAGATTGTACCCGCCTACACTTTTGGTTATTACTTCAGCAGTTTTGCCATACACAAAAGAGCTTGTTGTTATATCTTTGTAAACACGCTTAATGTCGTCTCTTGAAAGACCCTCTGCGGGTAAATTGTATTCGCTGAAAAAAGATACAGCTTGTTTGTATTCCTTTGCTTCAGCATAAATGGTTGCCCCAAATAAACACCCAATTACAATAACAACACTGAAACAAGTTGCGAAGATTGGCTTTACCCTGTAAGGCACCTTTGCTGCTTTTTTTAATGTACAGGCTTTAATCAGCCGCTGCTGCATAGAATCATTTATTTTTATTTCGCCTAGTGTTTCCACTAGCTTTTCATGTTTCATTTTGTCTACTCCTTTCCATATTCAAGTTTTAGTAGATCTCTTGCGTACTGTAATCTCTTTTTTGCAGCAGATACCGATATGCCAAGTATTTTAGATATTTCTTCTACCTTGTAGCCCTCGATATAATATAAAAGGATAATTTCTTTATATTTTAATTTTAACCCCATTACCCTTTCAAGAATGTCCGATTTTTCTTCAGTG
>CAYYOY010000027.1:0-11611 GCA_964473265.1 uncultured Oscillospiraceae bacterium | reverse complement strand
CAAGAGCGAAAAGCTACGCTTTGTGGATGAGAACACCTTCCGCATCAGCGTTACATCCTTCTTGGACCGTTTCAACTTCGATAGTAAATCTATGCAGAAGGAATGCGTGCACATTATCACGCCAGATCTTCGCAGAATTCCCTTTTCGGCCTACAGCATGTTCCACCGTGGTAAGGAGGTGCAGCCATGAACCTGCAGCCCGAACACATACCGCAGCTGTTGGCTGCCGCCTGTGTAGGCTTGGTTTTTGCAGCCATTGCGCTAGATTTTCTGTACTTCAACCGCAGAAGTGGCGTGCGTGCCGGCCGGCGTTCTATTGTAGCCACCGGCAGCATGGTGGGCTTTTTTCTGGTGTACTACCTTGTGCTTGTGCGCAAATGGGGTGTTGTGGGCGGCGGGCAGCCAAACCCTACACTGCTTTGGGTGGGCTTTGCCATGGTTGCGTTGGGTGCTACAGTGAACATTCTGGGCAGGTTTACGCTGGGCCGCAACTGGGCCAACCATATTAAAATTTACCACGACCACCGGGTGGTAACCACCGGCGTTTACAAGTTTATCCGCCACCCGCTGTATGCTTCGCTTATGCTCATGCTGCTGGGGGGCGGGGTAATGTACCGCAATGCACTGTGTGTGCTTCTAACGGCCGGTGTATTCATTCCTTTTATGGCCTACCGCGCATGGCAAGAGGAAGTTCTGCTAACGCAGCAGCTGCCCGAATACGCTGCCTATCAACGAAAAACCGGCATGTTTATGCCCAAGCTTTGGAGGTAACCAAATGGCTTCATTCAAACCTGTTTGCATTTCAAAGGGTGGCTTCGCCTTTTGCCGCACGGTAATTGCCGTGCTGGTTACGCTTTCCATTTTACCGCAGTGCCGTCTGCTGTTGGCGGTGGCCTTTGGTATCATGGTGCTTTCGGCAATTTTTAAGGTAGAAAAAGCGCCCCTTATTCTCTTGTATAAATACACCGTAGATCAATGGCGCAAGCCCGAAAATGTGGTGGTAGACGAAAAGGGGATATGGTTTTCGCACATGGTGGGGGCAGTGTTTTGCCTGCTGTGCCTGGCAGGCTTTTGGCTGAACAATGTGCTGGGCATGGTGCTCACCATGCTTTTTGCACTGCTGCAAATATCGGCAGCCTGTGGCTTTTGTTCAGCCCTTAAACTCTACACCTGCATGACCAGTGGCAACTGCTGCCGCTTTGGGCGCAAGGTAAAAGCTATGAAGGATAAAACCAATGCTTGACACACACGGCACCATTACGGGCATAAGCCCACTACTATTTGGCATGCCGGCCTATTCACTATTTGTAACGCTTGGCATACTGGCCGGCCTAGCCCATTACCTGCTTTTGGCCAAGCAGGGGCGTATGCAGTTTATGCAGGTGTTTACGCTAATAGGGGCGGCGCTGGGTTTTGCGGTAATCGGCTCAAAAATACCGCTGCTGTTTTTGAACCCCACCCCCTATGCACTGCTAACAGGGAAATCGATTGTTGGGGCGCTACTGGGCGGCATGGTGGGCATAGCCATAGCCAAAAAGGTGATGAAGCTGCAGGTGCGGCTGGGCAACATAATTGCGCCTTCCATTGCACTTGGCATGGCCATTGGCCGCTTTGGGTGCTTTTTTGGCGGTTGTTGCTACGGCAAGCCCGCTGCTTGGGGCTTCAATTTTGGGGATGGCCTACTCCGTCTACCCACCCAGCTGTTTGAAGTTGCGTTTCACCTCTGCGCCTTCGTGGCCATGACAGCCCTGCAAAAGCGGGTAAAAACCCCCGGCATACTGTTTAAGGGGTATATACTCGTATATTTTATTTTCCGTTTTGCCACGGAATTCATACGCGAAACGCCGGTGCTCTGGCTTAACATGACTATTTACCAGATGATTTGCTTACTGGGTGCTGCCTATATGGCGGCTGTAATAGTAAAATTATATAAACAAAAAGAACTTATGCAAGCTGCAGGAGGGCAGACAGATGAACGAATACCGCAATGACGAGTTCCCGCAAAACAACGAGAAGACGCAGCCGGAGCAGCCGGCCCCACCCCACGGCAGCGAGACCGGCCATGTGCCCCAAAGTGGCTATGCTGAAAATATGCCCCAGGGTATCGGGGGCGGCAACATACCCCAAAGCGGGTATGCCGAAAATATTCCTCAAGATACTGCACCCAGCTACCCACCCCAAGGTGGTATACCGGGTGAGGATATTCCACCCGGCCTTACACCCCGTGCGCCCTTTGTGGCCAATACCACCCCCACAACAACCCATAAAGTTACGAATGTCATTCTGAAGATTATAGCTGTGTGTGGCATCGTTATTTTAGCAATTGTTGCCTGTGCAATTACCGCCTGCTTTGTTATGCTGCTTTAGTTGCTCGGTGCAGGATATAAAAACAGCCCGTGCTTTTCTCACGGGCTGTTTTTATATCCATATGGGCCTATTTGGTAGATGCGCTAAACTTATAGAATAGGTGGTTCTTTAAGCTTTAGGCACATTTCGCAGTGTGCTTTAATTTTTTCAAAGCTTTCGGCGCTTAAGTAATGTTCTATTTTGCATGCATCCTCGCGTGCCGTTTCGGGGCTTACACCCAGAGAAACTAAAAAGTTTGTTAAAACAGTGTGGCGCAGGTAGATTTCATTTGCAATTTCAAGACCCGTTTTGGTTAGGGCAATGTAGCCCGAGCCACCCACTGTAATATAGCCGCTTTGCCGCAGTTGCTTTAGGGCGGTGCTAATGCTTGGCTTGGAATAGCCCAGGTGGTTGGCAATGTCTACCGCTTTTACCTCGCCGGAAGTTTTCTTTAATATTAAAATAGTTTCAAGATAATTTTCGGCAGATTCTAATACTTTCACACAGCCCCCTCCTTTATCAATTACTATACGCTAACCAATATGGAATGTCAAATATTTGTGGTTTTACCTTGACATTGGCAGATAGTTAGTTTATACTAACTATATTGAAGTTAGTTAAGACTAACTTGGGAGGCAAAGAATGAGCTTAAAAGAATTGCAGGTTGGTAAAAGCGCGCGCATTATAGACGTGGGTGGGCAAGGGGCCCTGCGCCGTCGTCTTTTGGATATGGGGCTTACCCCCAACACCATAATAACCCTGCGCAAAACCGCGCCAATGGGCGACCCCTTAGAACTTAAACTGCGGGGATACATATTAACTCTGCGCAAAGAGGATGCCGAGCGTATTTTTATTGAGGAGGTACCGGCATGACCCTTGCGCTTGTGGGCAACCAAAACTGCGGCAAAACCACGCTGTTTAACCAGCTTACCGGCTCAAACCAGCATGTGGGCAACTTCCCCGGTGTAACGGTAGAGCAAAAAAGCGGCACAGTTAAAAAGCACGCAGGCATTACCGTTGTAGATTTACCGGGCATCTATTCGCTTTCTCCCTACACAAACGAGGAAATACTAACAAGAGATTTTGTGCTGGGTAGCAAGCCGGACGGCATTATTAATATTATCGATTCCACCAATATAGAGCGCAACCTCTACCTAACCCTGCAGCTTGCCGAGCTTGGCATCCCCATGGTGCTGGCGGTAAATATGATGGATGAGCTTACCGCAAGCGGCGGAGGTATTCAAATAGAGCGTTTTTCTGCCGAGCTGGGTATTCCCGCTGTTCCCATTAGTGCCGCTAAAAACCAGGGCATAAGCGACCTTATCGCCACCGTGGTTCAAACGGTTGGGCAGCGTGCTGCACCCCAAAAGGCCGATTTTTGCGCAGGTGCCGTGCACCGCTGCCTGCATGGCATGGCGCACCTTATTGAAGACCATGCGCGGCGGGCCGGGCTGCCGTTGCGCTTTGCCGCTGTAAAGCTTATTGAAGGGGACGAGCCGGTGGCAAAGCTGCTGGCGCTTAGTAAAAACGAAACCCAAACCATAGAGCACTGCATTAAAGAAATGGAAAACGAGCTGGGCACCGACCGTTGGGCGGCGCTTGCCGATATGCGCTATAGCTTTATAGAGGCTGTGTGCCAAAAGGCTGTTACCAAACCGCCCGAAAGCCGTGAAGAGCTGCGAAGCACCAAAATAGACAAGCTGCTTACGCATAAATATCTGGGTATTCCGGTGTTTCTGGGCATAATGCTTACTGTGTTCTGGCTCACCTTTCATGTGGTAGGCGCCTTCCTAAGCGATACACTGGCGCTGGGTATCGACCATATAACCGCACTGGCCGATAGTGCGCTAACAGCGCTAGGCATCAACCCAGTGATACACGATTTAGTTATAAACGGCATTTTCGCAGGGGTAGGCGCGGTGCTATCCTTCCTGCCTATTATCGTTACACTTTTCTTCTTTCTCTCTCTGTTGGAAGATAGCGGCTATATGGCCCGAGTTTCGTTTATGATGGATAAGCCCATGCGCAAGCTGGGGCTTTCGGGCAAGAGCTTTGTGCCGCTGCTCATCGGCTTTGGCTGCTCGGTGCCGGCCATTATGGCAACCAGAACCCTTTCGGGCGAACGCGACCGCAAGCTCACCATTCTGATCATTCCCTTTATGAGCTGTTCGGCCAAGCTGCCGGTGTATGCCTTATTTGCCGCCGTCTTCTTCCCAAACTACGCCGCCCTTGTTATGATGTGCCTATACCTTTTGGGTGTGCTGCTTGCCGTTCTTGTGGGGCTTGCTTTAAAAAACACAGCCTTTCATGGCAATTCTGTGCCATTTATTATGGAGCTGCCTAACTACCGCCTACCCTCGCCCAAGAACGTATGGCTTCTACTGTGGGATAAAGCAAAGGACTTTTTACAGCGTGCCTTTACTGTTATTTTTGTGGCCAGCATTGTCATTTGGTTTTTGCAAACCTTTAACTTCCGGTTTAATATGGTGGCTGCACCCAGCCAAAGCATGCTGGCTGTGCTGGGCGGGGGCATTGCCGTGCTGCTCGCACCCCTCGGCTTTGGCGATTGGCGCGCGGCCACCGCGCTGGTAAGCGGCTTTATGGCAAAAGAAGCGGTTGTAGGCACACTGGGTGTGCTAACCGGCCAGGCGGGCGAAAACATGAACGGTGCGCTTGGCATGCTGTTTACCCCCCTTTCCGCCGCCAGCTTTTTGGTGTTCACACTGCTGTATACGCCTTGTGTTGCGGCGGTTGCGGCGGTGCGGCGCGAGCTTGGCAATGTGTGGACAACCGGTATTGTGCTGTTCCAGCTTTTATTCGCCTGGGTCTGTGCCTTTTTGGTTTACCAGGTGGGTAGTCTTTTTGTGTGAGGTGTTGCTATGAATACGCAGGATATAGTCATTTTGGTGCTCATTGCTGCGGGGGCGGTTTATGCCCTGTGGCAAATGAGGAAAGGAAAATCGGGTTGCCATGGGCATTGCGAAAAATGTAGCCATTGCCCAAAACAATAAAGCCAACAAATAAAAGCGCGGACGAATAGGATTCGTCCGCGCTTTCCGCTTGTAATACTACCAAATGCCTAACGGAGTGTGTTATGCCAGCAAATGCTTGCCGCTGTCGCTATCTACAAACAACACGGCAGTATTGTGCTGCCTAAGAATAGAAGCGGGGCAGCTTTCGCTGATAGCGCCCTGCACGGCGTTTGTAACTGCGTTACACTTTTTCTCGGTAGGTACGGTGCAGATTACATATTTGGCGCACATCAGTGCAGGAATGGTAAGGGTGACGGCGCACTCGGGCACATCGGCAAGGGTGGCAAAGCAGCCGTCGTTTACCTGCTGCTGCCGGCAGGCGGTATCTAATTCCACAACCTTAATGAGCTTGGGGTCGTTAAAATCGGCAACATGGGGGTCGTTAAAGGCAATGTGCCCGTTTTCGCCAATTCCCAGCAGCGAAATATCCACCTCTACCGATTGCAACAGCTTGGTATAGCGGTCGCAGCTCTCTTCCACGCTTTTACCGCCGTCAATATAATAGATATTTTTGAAGGGAAGCCGCTTAAAAATGTGCCTATCCAAAAAGTTACCAAAACGCTGGGGAGCGGTAGCATCTAACCCCATGTATTCATCCATGTGGTAGGCGTTCACCCGGGTATAATCAATTTCTGTTGCATTCACAAGGCCTTCCAGCATTTCGTTTTGCGAAGGGGCCGCACTAAAGATGACGTTGATTTCCTCTTTTTCCTGCAAAAGCTTCTTCATAACTTCAATGGCATATTCAGCAGAAGCTTTGCCCATGGCTGCGCGGCTGTCGTATACCTTAACCTGCAGCGTATCCTGTGTAAACTCTTTTAGTAGCATATGTATATCTCCATTTTTGTTGTTTTTGGCATAAGCGAGCCAAAGTTCCTGCCAAAATTACAGCTCTACCTTTTGGCCGGTTCTGGACGATTCGTAAATGCCCAGAATAATTTCCAGCGGCAGGCGGCCGGTGGGGGCGTCGGAAAGCAGCGGCTCTCCATGCAAAATGGCCTCTACAAAATTGATAATCTGGTTGGTGTGGCCGGTTACATCAATGGCCTTAGGGTCGGACGAGGCAACATTTTGTGCCTTTTGCCCCACGGGCAGTTGGGTAGGGATAGGCAAGTTCCAACTGAGGATGCTATCTTCTTCCAGCACCACGCTGCCTTTATCGCCACAGATGGTAATGCGACGGGGGTAGCCGGGGTAGCAGGTGGTAGAAGCCTCAATGGTGCCCACCGCGCCGTTTGCAAATTCCAGCACCGCTACAGCGGAATCTTCCACTTCTATAGGCCGGGTTTGGGTGCGAGTTATGGCGTAAATTGATTTTACCGGCCCCATAATGGAACGAAATACATCCACACCATGTATGCCCTGGTTCATCAGTGCGCCGCCGCCGTCCATTTCCCAAGTGCCGCGCCATGCGCCGGAATTGTAATATTCCTCGGAACGATAGTAAGGCATAGAAAGGCTTGCCGAAACAATTTTACCGAAGGCGCCCTGCGCAATGGCCTCGCGAATGGCCACCACGGCGGGCTTAAAGCGGAACTGCGAAATAACGCACACCTTTACCCCGCTATCTTTAGCGGTTTGAATAAGCCTGTCGGCGTCGGCCAGCGTGAGGCTCATGGGCTTTTCCACCACAATGTGCTTTTTGTGCTGCATCATAAGAATAGCCTGTTGCGTGTGCAGGCCGCTGGGGGTGCAAATGCACACTGCATCTACATCGGCGCTTTGCGCCAGCGCTTCAATGGTGGCATAGGCCTGCACACCCAGCTCTGTGGCAAAGCGTTCGGCATAGCTTGTGTTTGCGTCGTACACGGCAACAAGCTGTGCGTTGGGGGTGTTTTCTATGGCCTTGGCATGAAACTTGGCAATTACGCCGCAGCCAACAATGCCAAAACGAACAGTTTGCATTACCGAACCTCTCCCATCCAATCGTATTCATCCCGCAGTAAATCTAAGTAGGCAATGCTGGCTTGGTAGCCGCCTTCCGAGAAGGAACTGCCCTGCGGACGCACCAGCAGGCCTTCATCCAGCTGGGCGGTTTTCATGCGGTAATGCGTTTCCACGCTTACATAGCCGTTGTAGCCGTCCTGCTTCAGCTGCTTTAGCACGCCGTGGAAATCTACGTCGCCCTTGCCCAGCAGTGCCGGCTCGTAAAAGGTGCCGGTGGGCTTGCCCTTAATGTCTTTTAAGTGCACATGCTTAATATAGGGCTTTAAGATGCTGTAGCCGTTGGGGAAGGGCGGGGGGGCGGTGGGGTCGGAAATTTCGTTGCCGGGGTCCCACAGGGCGCCAACATAGGGGGTGCCAAGCAGCTGTAAAAACTGCACCAGCAGGCCAATGTTACGGGTGTTTACACTGGGTTCCGATTCTATTACCAGCGTAATGCCGGCATCCTTTGCAATGTCTATTGCCTTTTGATATTTTTCGGCCACAGCCTCAAAGCAGGCTGCGCCCCCTTCTTTATACCAGAAGGTAAAGGAGCGAATAAGGCTGGTGCCCCATAGGTGGGCGGCCTCTACGCAGCGCTTGAGCCCTTCCAGGTGCTGGTGGTATTCGGCCTCGTTTTGCAATTCGCATTTGAAGAGTGGGCTGGAAATGGCGCAAATCTTCATGCCGAATGCATCGGCAACCTGCTTTACATGGGTAAAATCGCTCTTTTCCATTTGAAAGGGGTTGCGTTCGTTTACCGAACGAATTTCCAGCGCGTGCAGGCCGTACTTTTGGGCAAGCGCTGCCGCCACTGTAAGGTCCTGCGATATTTCATCGGTAATTATGCCGGTTTTGTACATGGGTTGCCTCCTTAGCTATTCTGTAAACATCATTAGCTCTACAATGGCGCCGTCGTCGGTTTGGTAAAAGCCCACCACATGCCCTGCCACAGAGCGAAAAGGCGCAAGAATTTCGCGCATGCCGGCGCTTTCTTTTGCAATGTCGTCCACCTTAAAGGCAATGTGCGGGTTGTGCTTGGTAACGGCAGGCGAGGGGCTATCCTCTTCAAAGCGCAGCCATTCCACCGAAAATGGGTGGAGGTGAGGGTCGGTTACCCATACCTTGGTGGCGGCAACATAGCGCTCGTTTTCGTGTGGTTCGGGCGAAGGAATGCCAATATGGTCAAAGCTTCTCATTCCGCAACCTCCGCCGCTGGCTTGGCGCGTTTTGCTCGCATGCTCTTTATTAGCTTATTCACGGCAGGAATTTGCGGCAGCACAAGTGCGAGAATAAACACAATGAAGAAGATGCTAATGGGCCGGCTTACAAAGGGCAACAGGCTACCCTTGTGCAGAATAAGCGCGCGCCGCAGGTTTTCGTCCGCCATGTTGCCAAGAATAACGCCCAGCAAAAATGGCGCCGAAGGGTAGCCCATATACTGCATGGCCACGCCCAAAAGCCCGAAGAAGAACATTAGGTATACGTCGAAGATACGGTTGTTTACCACAAATGCACCGATAACGCAACAAATGAAGATGATAGGCATAAGCACCCGGTTATCCACCTGCAACACACGCACCGTCAGGCGAGACATATTCGAGGCAATGGCCCACATAACAATTGCGGCAACAATCATGAAGATAACAACATAGTACAGGAATTCTGGCGTATCTTTCATCATAAGCGGGCCGGGGCGGTAGCCGTGCATCCAGAAGGCGGCAAGCAGCACCGCAGCCGGTGCGCTGCCGGGAATGGCCAGCGACAGCACCGGAATAATTGCGCCGCCCACCGCGGCGTTGTTGCCCGCCTCGGCTGAAACAACGCCGTTAATTTCGCCCTGCCCCCATTTGCTGCCGGGCCTGCTTTTCTTTTTTTCTGCCCAGTAGGCCAGCCAGCCGCCGGTATCTTCGCCAACACCGGGAATGGCCCCCATGCATACCCCCAGAAGGGAAGAGCGCACAATGTTCAGCTTGTTGCGCAGCAGCACAGCAAAGCCTTCCTTGGCGTTAAATTTATCTACCCGAATAAGGTCGCGCCGCTGCGGGTTGAAGGCGTTGATAATTTCGGGAAAGCCGAAAAGGCCTATCATAACCGGCAGCAGCGAAATGCCGCCCGAAAGGTTAATAGAACCAAAGCAAAAGCGTGCCACGGAATTCACTGTGTCGCGCCCCACCTGCGAAATAAGCAGGCCCACAAAGCCGGCAATCCAGCCCTTTAGGGGGTTGCCGCCAGAGGTAAGATTACCGCAGATTACAATGCCGAACACCGCCAGCAAAAACATTTCGTGCGAATTAAACTTCAAAGCAATGTTGGTGAGCAGGGGCGTGAAAAGCATAACGCACACAACGCTGAGCAGTGTGCCAAAAAACGAGGAAGCATTGGCCACAAAAATGGCCAGGCTGCCCTTGCCCTGTTTGGCCAGCGGGTGCCCTTCCATAGCCGTGGCCGCCGAAGCAGGCGTGCCGGGTATGTTCAGCAAAATGGCCGACTGGCAACCGCCCGATATTGCACCCACATAAACACCGATAAGCACCAGCACCGCAAGCGGTCCGTCAAAACTGTATGTAATGCCGGTAAGCAAGGCAACACCCATGGTGGCCGTAAGCCCCGGCAGCATGCCAAAAATTAGGCCCAGAAAAACTGAAATAATAATTGCAGCAATGCCAATTGGCGAAAAGGCAACCGACAAAGCTTGCATGATGTATTCTAAACTCATGTGTACCCTCCTACAAACTGCCTGAGCCGCCTACGGCATGGGAACAGAAAACGCAAACTGAAACAATAGGATAATTGCGGCAATGCTCAACCCGGCAATAAGCAGCAGCTTAACGGCAGTGAGCAACTTTTTGTCAAATTGTAAAAACATAAGTACGGCAAACAGCGTGATGAGTGAAGCCAGCCAGAAGGGCAGCTTGCCCAGCAGCACAAACACATAGACAGCAAACACAAGAATGCCCACAGCGCCCCGGTGCACATTGCTGCTGCGCACTGTGCGCCCAAAGGCTGTGCCCAGTTGCTGCACACGCTGCTGCACAGAGCTGTTTTTCAGAGAGCGAAGCAACAATAGTATGGCCATAAAGCTAAGGGCGCTGCAAATAATAACGGGCATAAAGCCAGGGGAAGCGTAAAAATTGCCCCCCAGTTTCTTCCAATAGCCTAAGCTGGTTACAATGGCACCGGCGCAAACCAGCAATAAAACAATGGATGTTAGAAAATCGAGATGTGCTTTACTGTCAACAGGGGTGCTTTTGTTTTCGTGGTTTTGTTCCATTATCTCCCTCCTCGAAATGCAAACAGTTTTTTTGGCCAGCAGGGGGCATTTGCAGGAAAACCGCCGCAAATGCCCCCTGTGTTGAGTTGTTAAATGTTATAAGTTAGGGCTTGGCAATGCCAAAATCGGCAGGAGATTTCGGGGCAACGCCGCCTTCAAAGAGAATCCAGCATACTTTAGAAGCAGTTGCATCTCTAAGCTTGTTGGAATCGGCAAGATTCAGGCCCATGAGCATAACGCCCTTGTCGCTTGCAAATTTCTTGGCTGTTTCGGTTTCGCAAGCCTTCAAGTAAGCAGCTTCCAGCGCTGTCTTGGCATCTTCCGGAACATCCGAGGGGAACATCAGGCCGAAGGCATCGCCACAGGGCAGAACCTTGGCAGTTTCGGGCAGGAACTTCTTAATGGAAGGAATGGTGTAGCTAACGCCATCCAGGGTAAGGTCTTCTTCGGTAAGTGCGGCAAGAGCAACCAGGTCGCCCGAGCGCAGCAAGTCAATCATTTCGTTGGAAAGCTGGGGAGTAAAATCTACCTCGCCGGCCAGAGTGGCGGTAACGGCTGCAGCACCGCCCGAGTAGGCAATGTGCTCGTAATTGCCAATGTCGGGCACTACCGATTTCAGCAGCTCCATATTGGTAAAGCCTGTGGAACCGGCACCGGCTGTACCGGCAGTAACCTTGCCGGGGTTGTTCTTAATGGCATTGTAGAGGTCTTCAAAGGTTTTATACTGGCTTTCTTTTCTTACTGCAATAATGCCGGGCACATAGTATGCTGCAAAGAAATCCCAATCGCTGGGCAGCCAATCGGCAATGCCCATAACAGCATGGCTGTAGGGGGTTGCATTGGCAATTAAGGTGTAGCCGTCGTGCGGCTTGTTCTTAGCATCGTTCATGCCCACGGTGCCGGTAGCGCCGGGTGTGTTTACCACGCTAAACTTTTGCCCCAGGGTTTGCTCCATTTCGGTAACCAGAAGACGACCAATCAGGTCGGAAGAGCCGCCCGCGTTCCAGGGCACAATGAGCGTAAGGCCCTTATTGGG
>CAYYOY010000026.1:0-11736 GCA_964473265.1 uncultured Oscillospiraceae bacterium | reverse complement strand
CCCCCAGCAGGGTAGCTACACGGGCCGAAAGGGTATCGTTATCGCCAAAGGTGAGCTCTTCCACCGCTACGGTATCGTTTTCGTTTATAATGGGGATAACCCCCATTTCCAGCAGGCGGTGGAAGGTGTTTTCAGCGTTAGTTTTACGCGAAGCATCGTCCATTACGTCTAGCGTAAGCAGCACCTGTGCCACCGTGTGGTTATATTCGGCAAACATTTTGTCGTAAAGATACATAAGCTCACACTGGCCCACTGCGGCCACTGCCTGGCGGGTAGGAATATCCTCGGGGCGCTGGCGCAACCCCAGCTTGCCCAGGCCCACTGCCACGGCACCCGAAGAAACCAGCGCTACTTGCCGGCCGGAATTTTGGATATCGGCCAGCACCTTTACAAGCTGTTCTATGCGGCGAATGTTAATTTGCCCCGAAGAGTGGGTAAGGGTAGAGGTGCCTACCTTTACTACAATGCGTTTGGCATCCATGCTATTGCTGCTCCTCCTGTAGTGTGATGATGAGTTTCTCAATGCGTTGTTCGTCCATTTGTGCAACCGCAACATGCAGTCTGCCATGTACAAAGCTTTCTCCCTCGGTGGGGATATGCTGCAGGCACTCCAGCGCCCAGCCGCCCAATGTGTTGTAGTCGCTTTCAAAATCTCTTGGGTTGTAATCTATTTCAGAAAAAAAATCGCCAATGCTCATATCGCCGCTTACTTCATAGACATGCTCGTCCACCCGGTTAAGGTCTACCTCAACCTCGTCGGTTTCATCCCAAATTTCGCCTACAAGCTCTTCCAGAACATCCTCTAGCGTAACTAAGCCCAACGTGCCTCCGTAATCGTCGGTTACAATGGCAATGTGGTTTTTGCTGCGCTGAAATTCGGGCAAGAGTTTGGAAAGCCGCATGGTCTTATGTATGAACAGGCAGCTTTTCATCAGGCGGCGCAGGTCGGGCCGGCCGTGTAGCACGGCAGCCTCCAGTACATCGCGCGCTTGCACAATGCCACAAATTTTATCAATGCCTTCTTCATACACAGGCACGCGCGAAAAACGTTCGTTTAGCAGAATTTGCAGCTGCTCTTCGGGGGGTGCGTTAAGATCCAGCGCAACAATATCCACCCGGGGGGTTAAAATCTCCTGCACGGTTTTGTCGCCCAGCTCCAGGGCCGATTGCACCATTTCGCTTTCCTGCTGGTCGAGCACGCCTTCTTCCTCAATGGCTTCTATAATGAACTTTAGTTCTTGCTCTGTCATAGAGGGCAATTTTTCGTCATCGTCATCTGGGCGGCTAAGGGCCGAACGCAGCCCCAGAAACACCCAGGTTACCGGTGTAAGCACCGTGCTTATAAAACCCAGCAGGCCAGAGATGGTAAGCGCAAAACCTTCGGCATGCTCTTTGGCATAGCTTTTGGGGAAAATTTCGCCAAAGGTAATTACCAGTAGTGTCATAACACCGGTGGCAATGCCCACCCCACTACTGCCAAACAGCGCAGTGAAGAGCACGGTGGCCACCGAAGCGGCGGCTATGTTTACCACATTGTTGCCCACCAGAATGGTGGCAATGGTTTTATCAAAGTTTTCAATGAGATGCAGAGCACTTTTGGCTTTGTGGCTGCCCTCTTCGGCCAGCGTGCGCAGACGTATAACGCTCGCCGAGGAAAAAGCCGTTTCAGACGCCGAAAAGAAAGCCGAAAGCCCCAGCAACCCCAGCAGCAACAGTACGTCCGTACCGTTCAAGCAGGCATCACTCCTGTGTTTTCATATTCCCGGTGGCTTTTTTCTATTTTAGCAAAAAATAGGAAGCGATTCAATGAAAAGGACGCAATATTTATAGTTCGTTTACTTTTACAGCCCCTAAAAGGCAAACGGGGGGCAAGCCAAAGGCCACCCCCCGTGCAGTTATTCCGTTTTATTGCTGGTTGCGCTTGGCCTCAATGGCTGCCAATGCATCCTTGCGGGAAAGGTTAATGCGTCCCTGGTTGTCAATCTCTGTGACTTTTACCAGAATTTCATCCCCAACGGTAACCACATCCTCTACCTTCTCCACACGCTGGGTGTCGAGCTTAGAGATATGAACCAGGCCTTCTTTGCCGGGCGCAATTTCTACAAAGGCGCCAAAGTTCATCAGGCGGGTTACGCGGCCCTTGTAAATAGAGCCGATTTCAGGGTCCTTAGCAATGGTTTCCACCATTTGCAGGGCGCGGCGGGCATCGGCAATATCAATGGCGCAAATAAATACCCGGCCGTCGTCTTCAATATCAATTTTGGAGTTACACTCGGCACAAATCTTCTGAATAACCTTGCCACCCGAACCAATCACCTCGCGAATTTTCTCGGGGTCAATGGTGATGGTGAGCATCTTGGGTGCGTAGGGCGAAAGCTCTTCGCGGGGCTGTTCAATAGCCTCAAACAGCACATCATCCAGAATGTGCAGGCGTGCCAGGCGGGTTTTCTCCAGCGCTTCTTTAATAATTTCAGGGGTAAGACCGTCTATCTTCAGGTCCATTTGAATTGCGGTAATGCCCTTGTGGGTGCCGCCTACCTTAAAGTCCATATCGCCGAAGAAATCTTCCAGGCCCTGAATGTCCACCATGGTCATCCAGCGGTCGCCCTCGGTAATAAGCCCGCAGGAAATGCCTGCTACAGGGGCTTTAATGGGTACGCCGGCATCCATAAGCGCCAGAGTAGAACCGCAAATAGCCCCCTGCGAGGTAGAGCCGTTAGAGCTAAGCACCTCGGAAACCAGACGCAGCGCGTAGGGGAATTCTTCCACGCTGGGAATTACAGGTAGCAGGGCGCGTTCTGCCAGGGCACCATGGCCAATTTCACGACGGCCGGGGCCACGGCTGGGGCGTGTTTCACCCACCGAATAGGAGGGGAAATTGTATTGATGCATGTAGCGCTTGTTGGTCTCGTCATCAATGCCATCCAGCAGCTGGGCTTCCTTCACCAGGCCCAGTGTGGCAACGGTGAGCACCTGGGTTTGGCCGCGGGTAAACATGCCCGAGCCATGCACGCGGGGCAGCAGGCCCACCTCGGCAGCCAGCGGACGGATTTCATCCAGCCCACGGCCGTCTACACGCTTGCCTTCATCCAGCAGCCAGCGGCGCACAATATACTTTTGCAGTTTGTAAATGCATTCATCCAGCAGGGCGGCCTGCTCGGGGTACTGCTCGTCAAACTTTTCATGAATTTCCTTTACCACGGGTGTAAGGCGCTCTTCACGGATGTTTTTATCGTCGGTATCCAGTGCGTATTTTACTTTATCGGTAGCAAAAGCTTTTACCGCCTCGAACATATCGTGGGGAACTTCCTTGGGTTCAAAGCTCTGCTTGGGCTTGCCAATTTCCTGCTCAATTTGGTTAAAGAAGGCTACCAGACGCTTAATTTCTTCGTGGGCAGCCAAAATTGCCTTTAGCATAGTGGCTTCGTCCACTTCGTGCGCGCCGGCTTCTATCATGTTTACCTTGGCGGCAGTGCCGGCTACAGTAAGGGCAAGACGGCTTACCTCGCGCTGGGCAGCGTCGGGGCAGAGCACAATTTCATCGTCTACCAGGCCCATGGCTACGCCGGCAATAGGGCCGTTCCAGGGAATATCCGAAATGGTAAGAGCCAGCGAAGCACCCAGCATGCCGGCAATTTCGGGCTGACAATCGGGGTCTACCGACATAACTGTCATAACCACCGAAACATCATTGCGCATATCCTTGGGAAAAAGGGGACGGATGGGTCTATCGACCACACGGGAGGAAAGTACGGCTTTGTCAGAGGGGCGACCTTCCCGCTTGAGGAAAGAGCCGGGAATTTTGCCCACCGCGTAAAGACGTTCTTCAAAATCTACAGAAAGAGGGAAAAAGTCGATGCCCTCGCGGGGCTTGGCCGACATGGTTGCATTTACCAGCACGGCAGTATCGCCAAAACGAACCAGCACGCTGCCGCCCGCAAGGCCGCACATTTTGCCGGTTTCAAAGGCCAGACGGCGCCCGGCCAGTGTGGTTTCGTACACCTTGAAATTTTCAAACATTCCAAAAAGCCTCCATTTTTGTTGTGCCGCAGGTGCTGCGGCGGTTTGTTCACCCGGCCTTGGAACGTTTTAGCAATAAAGCCGGCCTGCAAGAAAATACGCTTGCCTGCCCGATTCACTGCTAAACTGCTCCTGGCAAGGTAGTGTCAAAAAGTTACTATAGCAGCAAGCCCAAAGGCCTGCACCCCGCAAAGCGGCGGTAAACCGGCAGCACCGGTATTGCTTACTTGCTACACATTGCTGGGCATAGTTATTATGCCCGGCAAATGGGTGGGTAAATGCGCCACAGGCGCCGGATGGAAAAGCCTTCCACCAGCGCTTGGCCCGAAAGTATGGGATAAGGCATCGGGCCGCTTGCAGCCCGATGCCTTGCGGCAAAACTATTTACGAAGACCCAGCTTAGCCACGATGGCACGATAGCGGGCAATATCCTTCTTTTGCAGATACCCAAGCAGGTTGCGGCGGCGGCCAACCATTTTCAGCAGACCGCGGCGGCTGTGGTGGTCCTTCTTGTGTATCTTCAGGTGCTCGGTAAGGTCGTTAATGCGGCGGGTAAGAATGGCAATTTGCACTTCCGGCGAGCCGGTGTCGTTTTCGTGGGTTTTGTTTGCGGAAATTACTTCGTTCTTTTGCTCTTTAAGCAGCATGGTAAAATCACCTCTGTTTTTATTTACCCAACTCTGCGCCGGGGTTGGTGAAAAGCCCGCTGAACAGGCCGTGTATCCACCGGCATAGAAAAGGGACGTCCCATATTATAGCATAAGCGGAAGTTCTTGTAAAGTATACGCATGGCAGACGGATAAACCAAAGACACCTATTATATAGTATTTGTAAGAAAACAGTGTGTTAATAGCCATGGTATAGAGAAAAAATTGAGATATGTGCTTATTATAAAGGGCGTATATGTTAAATACAAAAAAGTGGGGTTGACGTTTGAAAAAGATGGGTATACAATATGGTGTGCTAAAAACGGCAAAAATTCTGCCGTAGGGCCAGAAAGGGACACGTTATGTTAGATATGACCGAAGGGAATTCGGCAAAGATATTGGTTACATTTGCAATTCCCATGATTTTAGGCAACGTTTTTCAGCAGCTGTATAACATTGTAGACTCGGTAATTGTAGGCAAGTTTGTGGGCGAACAGGCACTCGCCTCGGTGGGCACTGCCTTTCCTATTGTGTTTTTGGTGGTGGCGGTGGCCATTGGCCTTACCATGGGCTGCTCCACGGTAATTTCGCAGCTTTTCGGCGCCAAGGATGAACGGTTGAAATCTGCCGTATATACCTCTCTGGTGTTTTTGGGGATTATTGCGCTGGTGCTTACCGGTGTTAGCCTGGTTGTGGCAGACCCGCTGCTGCGTCTTATCAATACCCCGGCCTCAGCCTTTGCCGACGCTTCGGCTTATATTAAGATCTTCTTTGGGGGCCTTATTTTTACCTTTTTTTATAACGGCCTGGCGGCTATTTTCCGTGCACTGGGCGATAGCAAAACCCCCCTTTATTTTCTTATAATTTCTACACTGCTTAACATAGTGTTGGATTACACCTTTGTAGTGTATTTTGCAATGGGTGTGCCGGGCGTGGCCTGGGCTACGCTCATTTCACAGGGCGTTTCCGGCCTGTTGTGCTTGCTGTATGTCATTAAAAAGGTACCCGTGCTTCATATGAGCAAGGAAGATATGGTCTTTAACAAAGAGCTATATTCGGCTATGTTGCGCTATGGCATTCCTTCCACGGTGCAGCAGGCGGTGGTTTCCTTTGGTATGGTGGCCATACAGGGGTTGGTAAACTCCTTTGGCACAGTGGTTATGGCAGGCTACACTGCCTCTACCAAAATTGACCAGATTGCTATGATGCCTATTATGAACCTTTCTATGGGCCTTTCCACCTTTGTTGCGCAAAACCTGGGGGCCGGCAAGCAGGAACGTGTGAAAGAAGGCTACAGGGTTACGCTGCTGCTTTCGTTTGGCTGCGCTGCGTTGGTAACATTGGTTATCTATACCCTGGGCAACAACCTGATGAGCATTTTTGTAGACCCTGCCGCCAGCGCGGGGGTAATTGCCTTTGGTACCAGCTACCTGCGTGTGGTTTCGCCCTTTTATCTGGTAATGTCCATTATGTTTACCGCCAATGGTGTAATGCGTGGTGCCGGCGATGTAAATGCTTTTATGATAATTACGATACTCAACCTAATCATTCGTGTGGCAGCCTCTTACATGCTAGCCGGTGTAATTGGCCAAGCGGCAATATTCTGGGCACTGCCTATCGGTTGGAGCATAGCTGCGGTAATTTCTTCCGCCCGCTACTTTAGCGGCGCATGGAAGAACAAAACCATAGTGGAGTCGGTAGGTGGCGAAGCATAAAAAGTTAGCCGGCGGTTGCTGCCCGCTGCGAAGGCGGGCCGGCCGGGTGCATTCTGCGCACAGCCCCAAGGAAAAGCCCGGTAGGGCCTTTCCTTGGGGCTGTGCGCAGAATGCACCCGGTCGGCCACGCATTTGCGCCAAGGCTGGCAACGCCAAGCCGGGTTTAAACAGCGTTAAGGGCAAAGGATGGCTGTGCAGCAATCTTTGGTAACGCCGGTAATTAGAACATCTATCATCTTGCCGCGCGGCTGCTGGGCTTCCAGTAAGTGAACAGGCGTGTAGTTGGCTGTATAGCCTCGGCAGCCGGGCTCGTTGCTCTGTTCGGGCAAAAGCTGTTCGGTACGCCCTACCATGCCCTGCCAAAAGGCCTGCTGGCTTTGGCGGGTAAGGGCAAGCAGCCTGTGGGCCCGCTCGGCCTTTTCCTGGCGGGCAAGCTGGCCCGGCATATCGGCCGCAGGGGTGCCCGGTCGGCGGGAATAGGGGAAAACATGCGCGCCGGCAAAGGCCATTTCTTCAACAAAGGCCAGCGTGTAGGCAAATTCCTGCTCACTTTCGCCCGGGAAGCCGGCCATAATATCGGTAGTAATGGCAGGGTTGGCAAAGCAGCGGCGAATATGTTCTGCCAGGCTGCGGTAGTGTGCCGTATCGTAGCGCCGATGCATACGCTGCAATGTGGTGTCGCACCCGCTTTGCAGCGAAAGGTGAAAATGCGGGCAAAGCCCCGGCAACTTGGCCAGCGCTTCAATATCGTCTGGCGTAAGCAGGTCGGGCTCCAGCGAGCCAAGGCGTACCCGCTGTAGCCCGGGGGTGCCACAGGCCAGCGCCACAGCCTGCAGCAAGCCTGTGCCGCTATCCTGCCCGTAGCAGGAAAGATTCACCCCAGAGAGAACCACCTCGCGGTGGCCGGCCTGCGCCAGCTCGGCAAGCTCCTGCCGCAGAGCTTCCAGCGGCTTAGAACGCACAGGCCCGCGCGCGGTGGGTATAATACAGTAGGCGCAGTGGCGGTCGCAGCCGTCTTCAATTTTAACAAAGGCGCGGGTGCGCCGCAGGGGCTGGGGCGACATTTCCTCAAAGGTTTCTCCCGCCTCGTGTGCCTGCAGCTGCACAATACGCCCTTCACCGGCCAGCACTCGCGCCACCAAGCCGGTTAGTGCGGCGCGGTTTTTGGCACCGGTTACAATGTCGGCTTCCTCCAGTGCGCTGGCCTGTTCCGGGAAAGCCTGCGGAAAGCAGCCGGTAAGGGCAATAATTGCCTCGGGGTTTTCGCGCCGCAGACGGCGCAGCAGCTGGCGGGTTTTGCGGTCGCCCTCGGCTGTTACCGTACACGAATTAATCACCAACACATCTCCGCTGCCGTTTTCGCACACCTGAAAGCCCTCGGCGGCAAAACGCTGGGCCAACAGGTCGCTTTCATATTGGTTCACCTTGCAGCCCAAGGTGTAAAAGCACGCAATCATAAAGCTTGGGTAATCCTCCTGCATATTTGTATAGTCAACGCACGTCAAAGACGTGTGTTGACTATACAGCCTATTTAAGCCGCCCATTCGGGTGGCTTGCGGGGCAGGATGCCCCACACAGAATTAGCAAAGGGAATGCTAGTATTAAATTGACTGTAAAAACCGAGTAAACCGCTTGACATCCGGGCAGCATACTGCTATACTGCATTCGAAAAAGCAAGGGGGTGTAAAAAATGACAACGATAAACATACTGCTTTCTTCTATAGAAAGTGTAAAGCGCTTTGTGGATATTGTCAATGCGTACAACTATGAAATAGACCTTGTTTCAGGGCGCTACCAAATTGACGCCAAAAGCATTATGGGAATTTTCAGCCTGGATCTTTCCAAGCCCATTACCATGGAAATTCATGCGGAAGACCCGCACGAGCTACTGGCACTTCTGCAGCAATATATTGTAGAATAGAGAAAACGGCAGCGGTAACCCTGGGTATTGGCCCGGGGTTTTTGTGTTTTATTGGCAGCTTTCAATGGGCAGAATGGCATAGCCGTCTTCCATACACTTGGGGCCGTAGGTTACTTGCAAAGTACGGCTGAAAAGCGGCCCGCCCGAAACAAAGGTATGATATTCGCCTTCCTCCCCGCAAATATCCACTCCTTCGCCGGCAAGCTGTTCCACCGTTTGGCGGGTTAGCTGGCGCCCTAGATAGGCATCGCTCATGCGGCGGGTATCTGTAACCACAATGTTGGCGGTAAAGCCGCTTTCAATCAGCTCGTATACCAGGCTGCGTCGCTCCTCACCCCATAGCGGGAAGGCGGCCTCCAGCCCGGCGGCCCGGCACTGCTCGCTGCACCAGGCGCGGTGCTCGGCAATGTCAATATCGCCCGAAATAGCCAGCTCAGCCCCTTGGGCCTTGGCAGCCCGCAACGCCTGCTGCAGGGTGGTGGTATATTCCTCGCTGCCGCCCGAGCTCACCTGCCACACCGGCAGGCCCAGCGCCCCGGCAACCGCCTCCAGCACGAAGGAGGGTAGCTGGTGGAACCACGACCGCCCGGTTTGCGCATTGCAGGTGGTAATAAGCGCCAGGGGACGCAGCCCCCTGCTTACCGTCCGGTGCAGCGCCAGCATACTATCTTTACCGCCGCTGAAAAAGGCTACAAAGGTTTGCCCTGGCTTCATGGCTGTGTTTCCTCCCAATATTTCAGTGCCTGCAACATAAAGCCGGCAATATCCATGCCGTACACCTCGCGCAGCACGGGCGAAGCGGCGATCTGCCTGCCGGGGCCCAGTGCGGCAATGCGTCCTTCGTGCAGCAGCAGCAGCCGTTCCGAAAGCTGCATCGCTAGGTTAATATCGTGTAATACGCCAATTACCGTGCGCCCCCCTTGGGCGCACCAGCGCTTTAAAAAGCGCACCAGTTCAATTTGGCTGCTGATATCAAGATGGTTGGTGGGCTCGTCCAGCAGAATAATATCGGGCTGCTGGGCCAGCAGTTTTGCTAAAAACACCCGCTGTAGCTGGCCCCCCGAAAGGCTATCCACCGTTCGGTTTGCCAGCGGGGTAAGGCCCACGGCCTGCAAAGCTTGTTCTACAGCCTGTAGGTCGGCCTTTGCAGGGGTAGACCATATCCCCCCCTCGGTGTGTACATAGCGCCCCATCATTACGGTGTCGTACACCGTGTAGTTAAAATAGGCCTGGGTAATTTGGCTTAGCATAGCAATACGCTTGGCCAGTTGCCCGCGCTTCATGCCGGCAAGGGGCTGGCCTTCCAACAAAATTTCGCCCCGAAAGGCAATCAGCTTGGCCATGGCCCGCAGCAGCGTGGTCTTGCCGCAACCGTTAGGGCCGATAATGCTTAGGCTTTCGCCTTTTTCTATGGTGAAGGAGATATCATGCAGCACATCCTGCCCGTCGTAGCCGGCGCAGACATTTCGCAGGGTTATCATGCGGCCTGCCTCCTTCTGCTGAAATAAAGGTAAAGGAAAAACGGTGCCCCCAGTATAGCCGTAATAGCCCCCACAGGCAATTCCAGCGGGGCTGCAATGGTACGGGCGGCAAGGTCGCACAGCACCATAAAGGTGCCGCCCATAAGCGCAGAAGCCGGCAGCACAAGCCGGTGGCCGGAACCAAACAGTTTGCGGGCGGCGTGGGGGGTGAAAAGGTCGATAAAACCAATTACCCCTACCATGGCCACCACCGCCCCGGTGAGCACTGCCCCCAGCGAAAGCAGCAGCCACTTTAGCCGGCCAAGTTCTACGCCGGAAGTCTGGGCTTGCTCTTCGCCAAGGGTAAGCAGGTCCATTTCGCGGCTGCAGGTAAAGGCCAAGGCGCTGCCCGCCAGCACCACCGGCAGCAGCAGCCCGGCATGCGGCCAGCTTTTCAAGGCAAAGCTGCCCAGCTGCCAAAAAACCACCCGTTGTAGTTCTTCCCGCGCCAGCGACATAATAACGGTAATACCCGCGTTTGCAAACAACGAAATTGCCATACCGGTAAGAATTATAGAATGGTTTTGCATGCTCTTATCTATTTTTGCTGCAATGCCCAGCGCCAGAAACACCGTGGCGAGCCCAAAGCCAAGGCCAAAAATTTGCAGCGTAAAAAGCCCCAACACAGAAATCTTCAAAAGAATTGCCAGGCTGGCCCCCAGCGCCGCACCCGACGAAACCCCCAGCGTGTAGGAGGAAGCCAGCGGGTTGCGCAGCACCGATTGCATAATTACCCCGCTAACAGCCAACCCGCTGCCGGCAAGAAAGGCCAGCAGGGTGCGGGGCAGGCGCATTTCCCACAAAATAGCCAGCGAAACGGCGGGAATTTCCCCAAAGGGCTGCCAACCGGTAAGCTGGCGCAGCAGAATATTTAAGGTTTGCAGCGGCGGAATATACACGCTGCCGAGCCCCATTGCAACTAGCAGTGTAGCCAGGCTGGCCAGCGCCAGCAGCCCCATGCCCTTGCCTTTTGCCATGCTATTTAAACACCTCCGGGTAAAGAACTTTTGCTATTTCGGCAAAGGCCTTTACAACATGCTGGCTGGGTTGGGTGCTGGCACGGTAATCAATTTCGTATACCCGGCCGTTTTGCAGGGCGGGGGTAGCTTCCCAGCCGCTGCGTTGCAAAATGGCCTCGGCAGGGTGGTCGGGTTGCTGGGCGTTGGTAATAATTACATCCGGCCTGCGCTCCACAATAATCTCTTCCGCAACGCTTATCCATTCCCGCTTATCGGCAAAGATATTTTCCGCCCCCAGTTGTTGCAGCATATCATCCAAAAACACACCCTGGCCGAAGCTATAGAGCATAGGGCTGTTATAAATTTCAAAATATACCCGAGGCGGGGTAGCCTGGGTGGGAATACGCTCTGCAACTGCCTGCAGAGCCCCTCGCATTTCGTCTACCATGGTCTGCGCTTGGGCCTGCCTGCCGGTAACTTCGCCAATAAAGGCAATATCCTGCTCTATCGCTTTCAGGCTGCCTGCCGCGGGAATATATGTTAGGCATACGCCGCCGGTGCGCAGCAGGGCAAAGGGGTCATCTCCGGTAAATTTGCTCATGCCGGTAGCAAAAAGAATATCGGGCTGCAAGGCGAGAATTTGCTCGGCATCGGGGTTCATCATATCAAAAACCGGTAGGCCTTCGGGCAGCCCCTCTAACCCGCGGGAATATTCGTCTGTAGCTACAATGTGCTCGCTCAGCCCGAGCCCCACCAAAATTTCGGTTATAGAAGGCGCCATTGAGATAATGCGTTCCGCCTTGTCGGGCAGCTGTATCTGGCTACCCTCGCGGTCGGTTATGGTTTTGCTGGGTGCGGCAGGGCTGCCGCAGGCCGCCAGAAGGCAAAGCAGCAGGGCCAGGCCGGCAGGAAAAAATCGTTTATAAAAAATAATTTTCAATTACATAACCCCCG
>CAYYOY010000025.1:0-11800 GCA_964473265.1 uncultured Oscillospiraceae bacterium | reverse complement strand
CGCAGGCAAATGCCCCTTCGGGCATTTGCCTGCGGGGGCACGCCCGGCTGCCGGGCGCTATGGGCAACACTTTGGCCGGTGGCACAGGTTCAACTTATTTAAAAACTTCCATGAAAAGCGATAAATTGGGAATACTAAAAGCCAACAAAGCATGTAGGAGGCCGCCATGTTCGTACCCACACACATCTATTACGAGCCAACGGTAGAAAAATACACCTTGGGTCAACAGTTGCTGCAGCGCTATAGTGCACTGCAGGTGCCCATGCACGAAATTGAAAGCCACAATTCCATACCCGAGCTGCAGGCCCGCCCCAACCAAGATTTTGCGCGTATGAAACAGTTTCTTATTTTGGGGGTGCGCAAAACACACCGCTACACCCCCAACGCCAAAACTTCCGATTTTCTAGTCCCCTATACCTCTTCGGGCTGTTCGGCCAGCTGCCTTTACTGCTACCTAGTTTGCAACTACAATAAATGCTCTTACCTTCGGCTGTTTGTCAACCGCGAAGAAATGCTGAAAAAGCTTATAAAAGCCAGCCACAAAAGCCCCGAGCCTCTCACCTATGAGATAGGTTCAAACAGCGACCTTGTGCTGGAAAACACCATAACCGGCAACCTGGAATGGACCATTGAAGCATTTGGGCGCGAAGGTCGTGGCTTTATAACTCTGCCTACAAAATTTCATATGATAGAAAACCTGCTGCCGCTGCAGCACAATGGGCGCACCATTGTTCGCATGAGTGTAAACCCGCCCGAAATTATTAAGCGCATAGAGCTTGGCACCTCTAAGCTGGAAGACCGCATTGCCGCTATGAACACCCTTGCCCAAAGCGGCTACCGGGTGGGGCTACTGCTTGCCCCGGTTATTTTGCTGGAAAATTGGCAGCAGCTCTACAGCCGCCTGTTGGAGCAGCTGGCCGAAGAGCTACTGCCCGTAGCAAAACAGCAAATTAACGTAGAAATTATTCTTATGACCTACAGCTATGTCCACAAGATGATAAACGCCGAAGCCTTTCCCGGCCTGCCCAGCCTTTTTGACCCAGAGCAGATGACCGGCCGGGGCCGCGGAAAATATTGCTACCGCACCGAAGCCCGTGCCGAAGCCGAAGCCTTTTTGCGCATGGCCATGGAAAAATATCTGCCCGAATGCCCAATAGCTTATATTTCATAAAAAACTGCAAGCTGCTGGCCTTTCAGCAGTGGCCAAAAGCCCCATTGTAAATACCAATGGTATTTACAATGGGGCTTTAATACTATAAGTAAATAAACTATTCTACACCCGGCACAAGCACCGGGCCACTAACAAAACTTTGCATAGAAAAGGCCAGCAAAATTTGGTCGTATTCCCCGGCCAGCACTTCGCTAAGCTGCTGCTGGGTAAGCTCTTCAGGCATGGCAAAGGTAATACTGGCATAATGGTTTGAAAAAAAGCCCAGATAGCTGGCTGCTGTACGGTCGCCCAGCACTAGCAAACGGCCGCTACGCGCCAGGCTTTCAATGGTAAGCCAAGGCGAAAGCCCGCCAAGGTAAAGCTGATAGGGCTCGCCCAATAGAGCGGCAGAGGTGGGGGTGAGCGAATGGTATTCTCGTTTTTCTTGGGGCTGCAAATGGGTTATTCGCACACGCTGGGGTGTGGTGGGGCGGTAAACAGCCAGTAGGTCGGGGATAATATCGGCCGGGCGCTTGCGCTGGGCAAAGTCGCCATAATAATCGCGGGTGGGGTATTCCACCACGAAGCGGTCGAGTGTTAGTGGGGTAAGGTTTAAGCGGGTAGCCGCTGCACGGTAAATTAAATAGCCCCCCAGCGCGGTGGGGTTGCTGTCGGTACGGTAGAATATGTATTGTTCGCGCGCATCGGCCAGCGGGGTGTAGGCATCTATAGCGGTAAGTTTGCCTGCCAGCGTGCGGTAGGCATCCTCAATAAAGCGCTTTTGCCCCTGCAGCGATGAACCCTGGCGCGATTCCTGGTAAAGCCCATAGGCGGTAGGAATGAGCATGCAATAGGTTGGCACACCGCTGCCGGCCAGTTCGGCCATTTGGCGCAGGTTGCCGTTGGCGGTATCGTACCCGGCAGCGGGGGTAAACCCTTCCAGCAGCGCGCCTTCCACATACAGCAGCTCGCCTTCCTTTTCGCCGCCCCGTAGCCACTTCAACGTATTTGCAAGGGCCGAAACAGGCCTGCTGTGCTGCAAATATTCCCCGGCTGAAATTTGCCCCCGCAGTAGCGCGGCGGCATCGCCCGGGTTGCCCAATAGCAAAAAGCCGGCTGTTAAAACGGCCAGCGCAAGCAGCAGTACTAAAACAGGCTTTTTCATGGCATTCCCCCGGTGTTGCGGTGGCAGAGCCGTTAAAATTTCTCTGCCTCTTTAAGCTGCTGGTAAAGCAGCGTATAGCTGCGGTGGCGTGAAGGGTGTATCTCTCCCGCCTCCAGTGCCGCCAGCACGGCACAATCTTTCTCTTTTATGTGGGCACAGCCGGGAAAGCGGCAGTGCGCCAAGTGGGGCGCAAACTCGGGAAAGCAGGCGGCAAGCTCTTCGGCGGGCAACTGCTCAAAACGTTCCAATTCCAGCGAAGAGAAGCCGGGGGTATCGGCAATGAAACCCTCGCCAAAGGGGAACAATTCCACATGCCGGGTGGTGTGGCGGCCGCGCCCCAGCTTTTTGCTAATATCGGCCGTTTCCAGCGCAAGGCCGGGCTGCAGGGCATTGAGCAGACTGCTTTTGCCCGCGCCGGAATTGCCTGTAAGCACCGTAATCCCCTGCCCCAGCAGCCTGGCAAGTTCTGCAATGCCCCGGCCGGTATGGCTGCTTACACAGTGCACCGCAAAGCCTGCCGGACGGTAAATTTCCTCCAGCTCGGCAGTGCTGCCAAGGTCGCTTTTGGTTATAATGAGCAGTGGCTCAATTCCCTGCCGCTCGGCCAGCACCAGTAGCTTATCCAGCACCAGCGGGTTGGCTGCCGGCTGGCAGCAGGAGGCCACAATGCCCAGCCGGTCTAGGTTGGCTACCGGGGGGCGCAGCAAGCTGTTTTTGCGGGGGGAAAGGGCGATGATATACCCATTGCCCGGCTCGGTGGGCTCGAGTGTGGCGTGGTCGCCCACATAGGGGGTAACGCCGCTTTTACGGAAAAGCCCGCGGGCGCGGCAGGCAAAGCTGCCCTGGCTGGTTTGCACATAGTAAAAGCCGCCCGTTGCCTTAATAATAAGCCCCGTTACTTCCATCCTTTATTCCTCAAAGCGGAAGCTGGAGGAATTATCTATGGTAATGACATAATCGCCCTTGCCGAAATCTACGGAATATTCCTGGTAAAGCTCGCCGTTGAGGGTAATGCGTACGGTAGAAATGCCCTGGCCCGAAAAAGCCGGGCGCCATACCCTATCAATGGAGGGGGTAAGCGTGGCTTCCTGCACGGCAACGCCATCCTGCGAGGCTACCATGGTTACCGATTGTTTTATGCTTGAAGGCAGCGCTATAAGAATGCTCAGGCGCTTTACCGCTGTTTCACCCATGGAAATGGTAAGAGTAACAAAGCTGCCCTCGGCGGCCTCGCTAAAGGCGGCAGGCTCTTGCTTGAGCACCGTGCCCTCGGGCTGGTCGCTTTCGGCATAGATAATGTTTACCTTAAACTTGGCCTTGGTAAGAGTGCTGCGGGCGTCATCTACAAACATGCGGAATACATCGGGTACTTCGCGCATCACCTTGCTGCTGCCCTGGCTTACATATACCACCACCGGCGTGCCGGAGGGAATTTTGCTGCCACTTTCAGGGTCGGTACGGATAACATACCCTTCCTGGATGGTTTCGGACGCAATGCGCGATTCGGTGTAGTTACCCAGCCCCAGCTCTTTGAGGCGTGCGAAAACCATGGTGGCCTCCTGCCCCTGGAAATTGGGCATGGTTACCACCTGCGCACCGGAAGAAACCTTCACTTCAATTACCGAGCCGGCCTTCACCTTCTTGCCGCTTTTGGGGAATTGGTCGAAAATAATGCCGGCGGCAAACTCTTCGTTATATTCGGTGGATTGCAACCGGATGTCAAACTGGGTGGTATACCGTTCCGAGCGCATGACGGTTTCGTAGGAAAGGCCCACAAGGTTGGGTAGGTCTACATCGTCCGGCCGGGCAAAGGGGTCGTTGAGGGCCAGCATCATAGAAACAAAGGCAATGGTGGCTACCACAAAGGCAATGGTGACGCCTGTAAGCACCGGTATGACCGGTAGGCTTTTCTTTTTTGCCGTTGCCAGCGAACCGGGCGACTTTCTGCCTGCCTTTGCCATAGTATCAATCTCCCCCATCTGTTGATATTGAAAGCTAATTTCCGGGTTGCGCCGGAATTCTGCAATATCGTAGAGCATCTCAGCCGCCGAATGGTAGCGCCGGCCGGGCTCTTTTTCCATCGCGCGTGCGGTAATTTCCTCCAGCCCTTCAGGTATTTCGGGGTTGAGCTCGCGCAGGCGGGGCGGGGTGGTTTCTATCTGTTTTACTGCCACCGCCACCGGGCTTTCGGCGTCGAAGGGCAGACGGCCGGTGAGCATTTCAAACAATAGCACGCCCACCGAGTAAATGTCCGATTTTTGGTCGGCGGTTTCGCCTCTGGCCTGCTCGGGGCTGATATAGTGCACCGAGCCTATGGCGTGGTCGGTTAGCGTATGCGAAGCAGCGCGCGAAAAGCGGGCAATGCCGAAATCGGTTAATTTTAGGGTGCCGTCGCGCAGCAACATGGTGTTCTGGGGTTTTACATCGCGGTGCACCACGCCGTTATCGTGGGCGTGCTGCAGGGCCCGCAACACCTGTACGGCAAAGTGTACGGCCTCCTTCCAGGGAATGGCGCCGCGCTGCTCTATATAATCCTTCAGCGTAATGCCGTCGATATATTCCATTACAATGGAAGGCATACGGTCGGAAAGCGAAACGTCGTATACCTTCACAATATTGGGGTGGCCCAGCAGCGCAATGGCTTTAGATTCATTGCGGAAGCGCCGCAGGAACTCTTCGTTCTGGTGGTATTCCTCACGTAGAATTTTAATAGCCACTACACGGTTTTCTACCGGGTCGAAGCCTTTGTAGACATTGGCCATACCGCCAATGCCTATCAGCTCTTGTATTTGATATCTGCCATCTAGTTTGCGGCCGATGTAACGGTCCAAAAACATTCCTCCAATTGGCTTGGGTTTGGCGGCTCCATTTGCTTAGGCGAGTGGTGTTGGAAGGCACATAGCCCCCGTTGCCTAAGCGTTTTCCAGCAGTGCTACAGTAATGTTGTCTAAGCCGCCCATGCGGTTTGCTTGGTCAACCAAGGGCTGGGCGGTTTGCTGCGCCAAACATTGCAGCGCAAGGGCGTGTATTTCTTCGTCGGCCAGCATATTGTACAGGCCGTCGGTGCACAGCAGCAGGGTTTCGCCTGGGGCGAGTGCGCAGGCGGTAAAATCGCCGGTTATTTCTTCTTCCGCGCCTACGGCACGGGTTATCATGTGCCGGTCGGGGTGGCTTTGGGCTTGAGCATGGGTAATTTCGCCGGTATCTTGCAGCAGCTGCACAAGGGAATGGTCCTTGGTAAGCTGTGCCAGCCCACTGAGCGAAAGGTGGTAGGCGCGGCTATCTCCGGCGTGCAGAATATAGGCCTGCTGGCGGTGCACAATGGCTGCCACCACAGTGGTACCCATGCCCCGCAGGCTGGGCTGGGCCTGCCCCACTTCGTATACCATACGGTTGGCGTTTACCAACGCAGTTTGCAGCAGACGCTCGGCCCCGCGCTCTTCCAGTTCTAGGTGCAGCCCTGCTTCCAGCACCCGCTCCATTTCCCGGCGGGCAATTTGCGCCGCTTCGGCTCCGCCCTGTTCGCCGCCCATACCGTCGCAAACCACTGCCCAAGCCAGAGTGGGAGCCGCCACCCTGCCGGCGCAGCTATCCTGGTTGTTGGCACGGCGCAGGCCGGTGTCGGTAGCCGTGTAGAGTTTCATGCTGCACTTCCTTTCAAGCAAGGTAGGAAAAGTGAGTTTACTATTAGTAATACTATTAAAAAATTATACTTTTGTTAAAATATCTGCATCGTCTGTTTGTGTGCGCTGGCTTCTAAGCTGCCCACAGGCGGCGCTGATATCGCTGCCCAGCTCGCGCCGCACCGTGGCGTTTACGCCCTTTTCGCACAGGCGGCGGCGAAAGGCCTCCACACTTTCGGGCCGGCCACGGGCAAAACCCCGCCCCGGCACCGGGTTTATAGGAATTAAATTGACATGTGCCCCGCTGCCGGACAACAGCTTGGCCAACGCATCGGCCTGTGCCAAGCTATCGTTTTCTCCGGCCACAAGGGCATATTCGTAGGATACCCGCCGCCCGGTGGCCTGAAAGTAGCGCCTGCAGGCAGCCAGAAGGCTTTCGATATCGTGCCGCTGGTTTACCGGCATAAGGCGGCTGCGGGTGGTGTTATCGCTGGCGTGCAGCGAAACCGAAAGGGTAAGCCCCAGCCGCAGCTTTGCCAGCTCGTCTATTTGCTCTACCAGCCCACAGGTGGAAAGCGACACATGCCGCAGGCTTATATTTTGCCCTTCTGGGGCTGAAAGCAGCTCTAAAAACCGCAGTACATTGGGCAGATTATCCAGCGGCTCGCCCACCCCCATGAGCACCAGGCTTTCGATACGGCGGCCCAGTGCGCGGGTGGCGGTGTATACTTCCTCCAGCATTTCGGCAGGGGTTAAGTTGCGCACCAGCCCGCCCTGGGTAGAAGCACAAAAACGGCAGCCCATACGGCAGCCCACCTGGGTGGAAATGCAAAGGCTTGTCCCGTGGCGGTAGTGCATGCGCACCATTTCCACCGTGTTGCCATCGGGCAGTGCCAGCAGGTATTTCACTGTGCCGTCCTGCGCCGAGGTAAGCTCGCGCAGAATATTTACCGGCGTTAGGCTAAAGCTTTGGGCCAGCTGCTGGCGCAGTGCGGCGGGCAGGTTGGTCATTTCGTCAAAGCTTGTGGCCAGCTTTTGGTGCAGCCAGGTGTAGATTTGCCCGGCACGAAAGGCCGGCAGACCCATCTCTTTTATTTTGCCCGCCAGCTCGCCGGCTGTCAACCCCTTAATTTCGGGCAAGGCGTTCATGCTTTTCTCCTTATAGCGGCCATATAAAAGCCGTCGCTGTCAAACTGTTTGCCCAGCAACGTGGCTTCGCAGCCGCAAAGGGGCGCCGGCAGCTCGGCCGGGGTAAAGCTGGGGTTGTGCTGCAAAAAGCCCTGCACCACCCGGCTGTTTTCAGCGGGGTTTAGGGTACAGGTGGCATACAGCAGCAACCCGCCGGGCTTTAGGCAGTTTGCCGCGTTGGTAAGTATGGTTTGCTGCAGGGCCGGCAGCTCGGCCATGGCCTCGGGCGGCTTTTGGCGTATCTCGGGCTTGCGGCGCAAAATGCCGTAGCCCGAACAGGGTACATCGCAAAGTACTCTATCCATGCCCTGGGGCAGGGTTTGGGGCTGGGTGGCGTCGGCCTGCACGGCCTTTATGCAGCCAAGCCCCAGCCGTTTGGCCCCCTGCTCAATAAGCCCCACGCGGTGCTTGTGCAGCTCACAGGCGGTAAGGCAGCCGGTGTTGTGCATTTCTTGGGCCAGTGTAAAGCTTTTGCCACCCGGGGCGGCGCAAATATCGGCCACCTGCATGCCGGGTTTGGCACCCAGCGCCAGTGCACACAGCTGCGCGGCAGCATCCTGCACATGGAACAGGCCCTCTTCAAAGCCGGGTAGGTTGCGGACATCCCCCGCGTGGCTAAGGGCCAGGCAGTTGGGTACGGCGGGGTGGGGCGTGGCCTCTGCCCCCGCCTCTTGCAGCCGGGCGGCAAGCGTCTGCGGCGTGGTGCGCAGCGTGTTCACACGGATATACAGCGGCGGGCGCTCGAAGCTCGCCTGCAAAAAGCGGCGGGTGTCTTCCGCGCCGTAGTGCTGCAGCAGCAGTGCCGCCAAGGCGGGT
The DNA here is from genome assembly GCA_964473265.1 of uncultured Oscillospiraceae bacterium. Classification (GTDB taxonomy): domain Bacteria; phylum Bacillota; class Clostridia; order Oscillospirales; family Ruminococcaceae; genus Heteroruminococcus. The sequence continues at coordinate 3,858 of CAYYOY010000025.1, read as the reverse complement.
GTAACAGAAAACTCTACCGCCAGCACCGCTTGCTGCGGGTGCTGGGGCAGCTGCAGCTTGCAGCCCTGCCGCACAATGGCGCGCAGCACGCCATTTACCAGCCCACCCGCCTTGGCCTGCCCCGCCGCCTTTACCAGCTCTACCGATTGGTTCACCACGGCCGAAGCCGGCAGATGCCCAAGGAAATACAGCTGGTAGGCACCCAGCTCCAGCGCCGCCAGCACGGGGGGCGAAAGCTTGCGCAGGGCGGTGGAAGAATATTGCTCCAGTTGGTGGTGCAGCGTTATCCGGCGTTCGAGCACGCCATAAAACAGGGCGGCGGCAAAGGCTTTGTCGCGGGGTTCCAGCGGGGCGGCGGCAAACAGCTTGTCTATGACAATATTGGAATATCCTTTGTCCTTATTCACGCGGATAAGACAGGAAAAAGCCAGACGGCGCGCGGTTGTAGCCATCGGGTTAATCCCTGCTGTTGCGGCCGCCGTAGAGCAGCACCAGGCGCAGCAGCTGCGCCAGCGAAACAATAAGCGCCGCAACATAGGTAAGCGCCGCTGCCGAAAGCACCTTGCGCGCCCCCTGCACTTCCTGGCCGCTCATGCGCCCGCCTTCCTGCAGGGCGGCAATGGCGCGGTTGCTGGCGTTGAATTCCACCGGCAGGGTAATTAGCTGAAAGAGCGCCACCGTGCTGAACAGCACAATACCGGCGGTAACCAGAGGGTCCATGGAAAAGACAAAGCCCAGCAGAATAAGCGGTACAGCCAGCGACGAGCCGAAATTGGTAAGCGGAATGATGGCCGCGCGTATCTTCATGGGGGTATAGCCGCGGGCGTACTGCACGGCATGGCCGGCTTCGTGCGCCGCCACACCCACTGCTGCTACGGTGGGTGCATCGTGCACCGCGTCCGAAAGGCGTATCACATTGGCGCGGGGGTCGAAATGGTCTGAAAGCTTACCGGCAATGTGCTCTATGCGCACATGCGAAAGGCCGTTGCGGTCCAAAATAATGCGGGCGGCCTGCGCACCGGTCATATCGCCCGCCGTGCGCACCCGCGAATATTTAGCAAAGGTAGAGCTTACACGGTACTGTGCCCAGAGCGCCAGCAACATGGCCGGTAGAATAAGGTAGATATAATAATAATCGAAGTAGAAAAAAGGCATGGGGAATGGCACTTCCTTCCTTTTTATAATAGTAATTTTTTATTTACCACTGCGAAAGCCTCGCAGGAACTGTTCCATGGCCATTTTGGCCTTGCCCTCGGGCTGTACCTCCAGTAGCTGCAGCGCACCGCTGCCACAGGCGAGTATACCGGCTTGCATATCCAGCACACTGCCGGGTTGGCCCTGCCCCTGCACCACACGCGCCACATGCACCTTTAGCCGCTTTCCGGCAAAGTTTACATAGGCACCCGGCCAGGGGTGCAGGCCGCGTATGGCATTGTAGAGTGTCTGCGCGTCTTTGGTCATATCCAGCTCGCTCATGCTTTTTTGCAGCATGGGGGCATAGGTAGCCTGGCTTTCATCCTGCGGGGTGCGCACAGCCTTGCCGGCTGCCAGCAGTGGGATAGTCTGCGACATGGCCTCGGCACCCAGCTGCGAAAGCCGCCCAAAGAGCTGGCCTGCGGTTTCTTCGGGGCCAATGGGTGTTTCCAGCTTTAGCAGCATATCGCCGGTATCCATGCCTTTATCCATAAGCATGGTGGTAACGCCGGTAACGGTATCGCCGTTTAAAATGCTCCACTGGATAGGCGCTGCCCCACGGTGCTTGGGCAGCAGCGAGGCATGCACATTCATGCAGCCCAGTGGGGGAGTTTGCAGCAGCTCTTCGGGCAAAATTTTGCCGTAGGCCACCACCACCCCCAGTTCGGGCGCCAAGCTACGCAGCAGCTCGGCGGCAGTGCCGTCGCGCAGTTTTTCGGGCTGGTACACCGGCAGGCCCAGCTGCAGTGCCAGCTGCTTTACCGGGGGCTGGGTTTGCGCCATGCCCCGGCCGCTGGGTTTATCGGGCTGGGTGAACACCCCTGCCAGCATGTGGCCGTCCTGCACCAAGCGCTGCAGGCATGGCACTGCGAAATCGGGCGTGCCCATAAATACAATTTTCAAGCCTATTCCACCTTTGCGGGGAGCGCGGGTACAGTGCTCCGCAGGTTTAGGTTTCCTCCCCGGTTGCAATATATTACCATTTTTTGCATTCTTTTTTATAATGATACCGCCCTGCAGAGAAAAAGTCAAATAGTGATGGGGTAAAAACGGCGGGAGCAAGCCCCCGCCCTACGAGTACCTATGGTGGTGGGCAAAATGGCGGGAGCAAGCCCCCGCCCTACAATTACCAATGTGATGGGGCAAAGCGGTGGGAGCAAGCCCCGGCCCTACGGTGATACGGGGCGGGAATATGCAAAACCCGCGTGGGAAGTTCCACACGGGCAAATTATGGTTGCAAACCTTATAAAACAACCTTAGCGGAACACCAGCAGCACGATAAGCGGCAGAGTAACCACCGAGATAAGAGTAGAAAAGGCAAACAGGGCGGTGGCATAGGCGTTATCCTGCGCGAAACGTTCAGACATCATCACTGCGGTGGCGGCTGTGGGGCAGGCTGCCACAATAACAGTGGCCCGTGCCGCGGGGTTTTCGCCCAGCCCCAGCAGCAGAATAGCCCCCACCAGTGCCAGCGGCAGCAGCACGCACCGCAGCGCAACACCCCAAACCAGGTGACGGCTGAAAATACCCTTTAGCTGCAGCTGCGAAAGAAACACCCCGGCTATTAGCATGGCCAGCGGCGTGTTCAGGTCTGCTATATAATTGAGCAGGCTGCCTGCAATGCCGGTGGGCTGCACCGAAAAGGCAAAGCAAAGGCTGCCCACCGCCACGCCCAGTATGCCGGGGTTCAGCAGCGCCTTGCGCCAGTGCAGCGCCGAACGCCCACCCAGCAGGAATACCCCGGCTGTCCACACCGCCACCAGAAACACGCCCGAAAATATAGCCCCGTAGAGCATGCTTTCTTGCCCCATTACGGCCGAAAGCAGGGGTAGCCCCATAAACGAGCTGTTGGCAAACAGCGCCGCAAAGCGTTCCAGGGCGTAGCGTTTATCGCCGCGCTTGGGTATAAGCAGGCAAACCGCCGCCAGCCCCACCCCGTGGAACACCACCCCCAGCAGCACCGCCAGCCACACCGAGGGCAGCAGCTCGGGCTGGAAGGGGCGCATCATGGCTCGCACCAGTGTTACCGGCATAACAATAACCAACAAAAAGGCCGAAAGGTTTTTGGCGCTTAGCAGGCTGAACCAACCTTTTTTTGCGCTTACAAACCCCACCGCCATAAGCGCAAAGATAACCAGCACCTGCTGGGCCAAAATGAACGCAGCCTCCACAGCCTCTACCCCCGCCTATGTATAGCCAAATAGCAACATTGTAATATGACTATAGTTTGCAACTATTCTACACATTTTGCGCCGCTTGCGCAACCGCTGGGTGGCCGGGGTGCAAAAATTTGCCGTTTGTGCTATTTTCAATGGCAAAAGCACGAAAAACCTCTGCTTTTTTGCTATATTTTGTGGGTTTGCATGTTGTGCGGCTAGCTGCTAAAATGTAACAGTATTATTACAGAAAAATTGCAAAATATGGTTGACAACTCTTTCCAATGCTTATATAATAGCAGTAGGTTTGGTGGATATTGGAGAGTATTCCACAAACTGCTGATTAAATTGCAAAAATAAGGAGGATTTTTTCGCATGAAAAAGGTTATAGCCCTTGCTCTTGCCCTCGTGCTGACTCTCAGCCTGAGCGCTGGCGTATTCGCCATTAAGCCCAACGAAAAGCTGGAGCTTGAAGGTACTGATTTTACACTTGGTTCTTCTGACCTTG
>CAYYOY010000024.1:0-11893 GCA_964473265.1 uncultured Oscillospiraceae bacterium | reverse complement strand
ATATAAAGCCGCTAATAACAAACAGTACTTCTTTGCCTTAAACGGGCAGACAGGTAAGGCCTGCGGCATTCTGCCCATTTCAAAGCAGCGTATGCTTTGGCTTTTTCTGGCGATATCGGCCACCCTGTTTGGCCTATTTATGCTGTTAATGGGGGGAATTGCATGAAAAAACAAGCATTGCGTCTGGTTGCTTTTATATTCTTGCTGCAAACCCTAGCTTTTACCGCCTTTGCCCAAGAAAAACCCCAGCGGGTGTTTGACTACGCCGGTTTGTTCACCCAACAGCAGACCGATGCGCTGGAAAGACAAATTGCCGAGCTGGTTGAGGCTACCCAAGTAGATGCCGCGGTGCTCACTATAGACGATAGCGGGGGCAAAAGCGCCGCCGAGTATGCCGACGATTTTTACGACCAAAATGGCTTTGGCATTGGGCCCGACTACAGCGGTGCCCTGCTGCTAATAGACATGGATAACCGCGAGGTGTATGCTTCCACCGCGGGCCAAGTGATACCTATTCTGTACCCGCGTGTACTTGATGCCATTTTGGATGAAATTATTGATGACATTGCGGATAAAGACTATGCCGGGGCAGCTCGCATCTTTCTGCTTAGAATGAAAACCCGAGTTCTCTCCTACCGTATGCAACTTGAAGATGGTGCGGGGGTGGCTTCGTCGTCGCAGCCTTCTACCAGCCAGCCCCCTGAACAGCCCCCTGCGCAAGCGCCAACTCAAACACCTACACCGACACCGCCGGCAACTCAAAACACGGACGTAAAAAAAGAGCCGCAGCCGGTGCTGTTTGCATTCTTTGCACTTTTGGGGAGCAGCGTAATTTGCGGCATAATCGCCGCAAGATATAAAATGGCCTTCTCCTCGGGCAGTTACCCCTTCCAGCAAAAAGGCGGCCTGCAGCTTACCCAAAACCAGGATGTATTTGCAGGGAGCTCGGTATCCACACAAATTATACAAAAGAACGACAACAAACCGCGCAGCAGCAGTTCCGGCAGTTCGAGCAGTTCGGGCTTTTCTGGTGGTTCTACCCATACCTCCAGCAGTGGGCGCACCCACGGCGGTGGCGGACGTAAGTTTTAGGGCTTTACAGCAGGCCGGCACAGGTAATTTTCGCTTGTGCCGGCTTCTTGTTTCACTGCAGGTTAAAAGAGCTTAGGGGTTGCGAGGCTGGGGTTGCCACGCTGCTTGACGGCTCCCCACCTGTATGGTATAGTATGGTTGCTTATAAAAGTGAGGGGAACGGCATGAAAAGAGTAATTATTCCACTAATTTTAGTAATTTGTGCGGTGTTTTCCGGCTGTGCAGAGGCCCTGCAAGATGAGCAACAAGCGCTCATTGACAGCCTGCTTGCCGAAAATAACCAGCAGCTTGCAACCATTGAAAACCTGGAAGCAATAAGCAGCCAGCAGCTGGAAACCATTGCGCAGCTGCAGGGGGCGCTGCAAAATGCCCCAGGCGTGCAGCACAGCCAAACCGGGCAGACGGAAAGTGCCCTTGCAGGCGCCAATTTGCCCAATGGCATTTCTCTGCAAACACTGCAGGAAGACCTGCTTCGCCATACTGAGCTAATACCCTTTGAAGGGGTTGTGGGTGGTACCCCCTACTATTGGGAAAGCAGCTTTCGCCTTTTGGGCAAGTATGTCTACATATCGGCCGAAGACGGCCATATTGGTGGAGATTTATTCTTCACCTACACAGTGGCGCAAAACAATGCCATTGAGTGGAAGCTGGTGGCCAAGGATATGGGGGCCGGCTTCGAGCTGGTAAACCTACCCAACCAATAGTACTAAAAACTCTCTACTACAAAAAGCCAGCGGCAGTACAGCCGCAGGCTTTTATTTTGCTTGGGTAAGCCGTGTGTCTTGCCAGCCCACCACTTAGGCCCACCCTACTCTTTGCCTACCTGCCAGCGTTAATCTCTAGCGAGGAACAGTGGGGCAGCAGGTAGTGCTTATTGCACACCAGGGGGGCGTAGTCGTCCTCACCGTAGAGGTTTTCCAGCAGCAGCAAAATGGGCGCGTTTTTAGACATTACATATTTATCGGCCACAAAATCGCCACTGGTGCTAAGGCGCACCGTTAGGTTCGAACGGGTGGCCAAGCTATAAATATCGTTTTCCAGCAGTTGCAGCAGCCTTTGGGGCTGGTTAAGGTCAATTTCCAGCTTGGAAATGGTTTCAATGGGCAGCATGGAAAGCGAATATGCCACCATGCCCTGCTCGGCGCGGTACCAACGGTCTGCCACCACGGTAACGGCAGTGGGGCGTTTAAACATTTCGCGGTCGTGCGCGCTGGAAGGCTCAATGCGGAACTCTATTTCCACATTGGTAATGGGCGGGCGGGTGCATGTATATACCGGGTGGCCCAGCCGTTCCAGGCTGGCAGCCATGGGGCGGCTGTGGTCCACCACAAAATTGCCTTTCCCCTGCATTTTGGAAAGTAGGCCATCCTCGTGCAGCAGCTCCAGCGCCTGGCGCAGTGTCATGCGGCTTACCCCCAGCATGGCGGCAAGCTTGGGCTCGGAAGGTAGCCTGCTGCCAATAGGAAAGGTACTGCCGTCGGTAATTAGATCGTACAGCTGCTCGTAGACGCGCACATAGGTTAGCTTTTTCGCCTCGGCGGCCTTTTCTTCCAAAAGGTGGTTCAAAGCAATGTCACTCCTTGCGGTTAGCGGGCTTGTTTTTGTTGCTGGTCAAAACGGTAAATACATTCCAGTACTATGCGAATTTCACGCTCCCAGGCTTCGTGCAGCTTTTCGTTCTTGGTGGTGTAAATAACCTCGCCGGTGGTAAGGTTGCCGGAAGTGCCGCAAATGCAGGCGGTGCGCACACCGCGCAGGTGGCCAATGGTGTAAATGGCCGAGGCTTCCATTTCAATGTTCATAATCTTCAGCTTGCGCAGGCTTTCAATAAATTCGGGGGTTTCGCCGTAGAAAGCGTCGTCGGTGGAGGAAAAGCCGGTGTAGACAGCCTCGCCGGTTTCAGCGGTCATCTCTTTTGCGGTGTTCACCAGGCAGTGGGTAAGCTCGAAATCGGGCACGGCGGGGAAGCTTTCGGGCACATAAAACTTCGAGGTGCCCTCGTTCTTCATGGCGGCAATGCTAATCATAAGGTCGCCAATTTTAATGTTAGGGTCTAACGCAGCCGAGCTGCCAATGCGAATAAGTGCCTTGGCACCAATGTTAATAAGCTCTTCGGCGGCTATGGCGGTAGAGGGGCAGCCCATGCCGGTGGAGGTTACACTAATCTTAACACCCTTGTAGGTGCCTGTAAAGGTGCGGTGCTCGCGGTTGTTGGCCATAAGCTGGGCATCATCGAGGTATTTTGCCACAATGTCGCTGCGGGCAGGGTCGCCGGGCAGCAGAACATATTCGCCAATATCACCCACCGAAAGGGCAATGTGGTACTGCTTTTGGCCAAGGGTTACTTCACTTTTGTTCAGGGACATACTTATTTTTCTCCTTTATTGTTTCTATTCTAGGCCGGCGTGGGCAACCAGGTATTCCGAGGCCGCCTGGGCTTCTCGGCGTACCGTTTGAGCATCCAGCGTGCAAACCGCACGGTCGCGCATAAGCCACCGCCCGTTTACCATGCTATCGCTTACATCAAAGCCCCCGGCCGAGTAGGTAACGGTTGCGTATAGGTTTTTTAGGGAAGCGCGGTGCAGCGGGCAGAGGCGGGGGCTGGTGGCATCCAGCGCTATGAGGTCGGCGGCTTTGCCGGCCTCTAGGCTGCCAATTTCCTGCTGCAGGCCCAGCACGCGGGCCCCTTCTATGGTAACCATGCGGATAGCTTCGCGGGCGGTGAAGAAGGCAGCGTCGTCATTCTGCTGCTTTTGCAGCAGCACGCCTGTGCGTAGGTCGCGCAGGAGGTCCATGCTGTTGTTGCTTTGTGCGCCGTCGGTGCCCAGCCCTGTGGGAATGCCCTTCTCGCGCAGTGCCTTCAGCGGCGCAACGCCCGAGGCCAGCTTAAGGTTGCTCACCGGGTTGTAAGAGGCGCACACACCCTTGCGGGCGAAAATTTCCATATCGGCCTCGCTTAGGTGCACGCAGTGGGCAGCCAGTACGCGGCAGCTATCAAACACGCCCAGGCTATCCAGCCATTGGGTGGGCGAAAGGCCGGTTTGTTCCACAAGCTGGTGGTTTTCGTCCAGCGTTTCAGAAATATGGGTGTGCAGCAGCAAATTATGTTCTTTGGCCAGCGCGAAACAGGCCTGCCACAGCTGGGCCGAAACACTGTAGGGTGCATGGGGGCCTATGCAGGGGGTTAGCAGCGTTTCCCTTTCGCGCCCGGCATATTCTTCTATAAACTCCACTGCAGCGGCAAAGGTATCGCCGGTTTCGGGCGAAGGCTTGGTAAATACCGTAGCGGCCAGCAGGCAGCGCAGGCCGCTGGCAATGGCTGCCGGCGCAATGGCCTTTGCATAGTAAAACTGGTCGGCATAGGTGGTGATGCCGCTTTGAATATATTCCAAGCAGGACATTGCCGTGGCGGCATAGGCCCGTTCGGGCGAAAGGTGGGCTTCCATAGGCCACATGGCCTTGTTGAGCCAATCCATCAGCCGTAGGTCGTCGGCTTGGTTCTTAAAGAGCGAGGAATGCGAATGGGTGTGGGTGTTCACAAGGCCGGGCAGCACCAGCTTGCCGCCCATATCCACCACTTCACCCCGGGGGGTAACCTCGGCGGCATTGCCAACCTCTAGGATACGTCCATTCTCCACCACCAGCGCGCCGCTCTGGTAAAAGCGGTCTTGTTCGTCTACCGTAAGAATGGTGCAGTTGGTAAGCGTAAAACACTTGGACACAAAAGAACCTCCTTTGCTGCGTAGCTACACGTCGCTGGTGTCGCCCAGGGCTTCGGGGCCTTTTACCTTGCGGCCCACGCCAATGAGCACCAGTAGTGTGAGAATATAGGGCAGCATTTGCACAAATTGGTCGGGAATGTTAAGCGAAAGGTTAATGCGTATAGCCTGTGCAAAGGCAAACAGCAGGCTGGCCAGGAAGGAGCCCAGCGGGTTCCAGCCGCCGAAAATGTTGGCCGCCAGCGCCATAAAGCCGCGCCCCGCCACCATATTGTTGATAAACATGCTGTTTTGCACAATGGAAAGGTAAGCACCGCCCAAGCCGCACAGGGCACCGCATATCGTAACCCCTACATAGCGGTAAAGCTTTACACTTATACCCATGGAAGAAGCCGCCTGAGGGTGGTCGCCAATGGCGCGCAGCCGCAGGCCTACTTTGGTTTTATATAGCACAAACCAGGCCGCCGCCACAATGGCCAGCGTAAGCAAAAGATAGGGCGATTGGTTGACGAACAGCTTGCCAATTACCGGGATGTCTCTCAGCACCGGAACTGTAAAGCTGCCCAGCTGCTGCACTGTGCCGCTAATGCCGTCGCTTTCCCACACGGCGCGGGTTAGCACCACCGTGCAGCCCACCGCCAGAATGTTAATGCCCACACCGCTTACAGATTGGTTGGTGTTAAACTTTATGCACAGCAGGGCATGCACAAAACCCACCAGCGCACCAATGAGCAGTGCAATTACCACGCCCAGCGCAGGGCTGCCGGTAACATGCGTGCCCCAAACACCGCCAAAAGCGCCGAAAAGCATCATGCCTTCTATCCCCAGGTTTACAATGCCGCTGCGTTCGCAAATGGTGCCGCCAATGGCCGCCAATGCAATGGGAATAGCCAGGCGGATGGTGGTAAGTATCATATCGAAAGAAAATAAGTAGCTAAGATTTTCCACCCGCCGCACCCCCTTTCCACAGCATCCAGCGTACAATGTTTGGGGTAGCCACAAACAAGATAACCAGGCCTTGAATAACCATAACCATATTGGCGGAAATGCCGGCCACATAGCTCATGCGCAGTGCGCCGGAATCTAAAGCGCCAAAGAGCAGAGCTGTTAAAATAATGCCGAAGGGGTTGTTGTTGGCCAGCACCGCCACGGCTATGCCGGTAAAGCCAAAGCCGGGCGAAAAGCCGTCTATAAACCGGCCGTATTTCCCCAGCACCTCGGTTACGCCCGCCAGCCCGGCAATAGCGCCCGAAGCCCCCATGGTAAAAATGGTGAGCAGCGTCATGTTCACGCCCGAGGCATGGGCGGCAAAGCGGTTTTCGCCCACAATGCGCACGTTGTAGCCCCAGCGTGTTTTTTGAAAGAATATGTAGAGCAGCACCGCCACCACCAGCGCCAGGTAAAGCGCCGAGGTGAGCTGCGTTTTGGGAATAATTTTACCCAGCAGGGCGGCGGGGGCAATAAGCTCGGTTTGGGCTGTCATGCTGCCTTCGGCCCGCATGGAACCATTGACAAAGTAGGAAGCAAACAGCGAGGCAATGTAGTTTACCATAATAGCCACAATTACCTCGTTAATGTGTAGCTTGGCCTTTACCAGGCCCACAAAGCCGCCCAGAAGCCCGCCGGCCAACGCACCGGCTAAAATAGCCGCCGGCAGCAACACAAAGCGGGGGGCGTTGCCCAAAGCCAACGCCACGGCAGTGGCTGCCAGCGCGCCCATATACAGCTGGCCCTCGCCACCAATGTTAAACAGCCCACCCTTGTTGGCAAAGGCAAAAGCCAGGCCGGTAAAGAGCAGCGGCACGCTTTTGCTAAGGGTGTTGGCAATGGCGTTTACCGAGCCAAACGCCCCGTTAAACAGCGCACCATAGGCCGCCAGCGGCTGGTAGCCCACTGCCAGCATAATGCCCGCCGCCACTACCAACGAAAGCACAATGGCAATAAGCGACATAAGCAGGTTGGAAAGCATGCCGCCCGCCTTTTCTTTCATGCGTGCGTTAAGAGGCATTGTCCGAGCCCTCCTTTCTGCCGGCCATAAGCAAGCTTATGGATTCATTGGTGTACTCCTGGGCGCTGCGCAGGGCTACCATCTCGCCCTTATAGAGCACGCCAATACGGTCGGAAAGTTGAAAAATATCCGAAAGCTCGGCCGAAATAAGCAGCACGGCCTTGCCCTGCTGGCGCAGCTTCAACAGCACTTCGTGGATGTACTTGATAGCGCCAATATCCAACCCGAACACCGGCTGGCAGGCCACCACCAGTTCGGGCTGCTTGCCCACTTCTCGGCCCAGCACCAGCTTTTGCTGGTTGCCGCCCGAAAGCGAGCCAATGGCCTGGTGTTCGCTCACAGCACGCACGTCAAATTCCTGCATGAGCGTGCGGGTGCGTTCTTCCAGGTAGCGCTTTTGAATAAAGCCGCCGCTGGTGTAGCCGGGGCTGAACTGGTTGCCCAGCAGGTAGTTATCTACCAGGCTAAAGTTTGGCAGAATGGCCTGCTTAAAGCGGTCGGAAGGGATGTAGCCTATGCCGTAGGCGCGACGGGCGCGGGGCTGCAGGCTGGTAATATCCACCCCCTTTAGGTGGATGCTACCCTCGCGGCAGCGCTGCAGGCCCATTACCAGCTCTTCGAGCTGCTTTTGGCCGTTGCCCTCTACCCCGGCTATGCCGAATATCTCACCACCGCGTATATCAAACGATACCGTGCTGGCTGCGTTGGGCAGCAGGCGCACATTGCGCAGCGAAAGCACAAGCTCTTCTGGCTGTTTTTCCTGCTTGGTAAGGGTTAGGCTTATCGGTGTGCCTACCATCAGGCCGGCCAGCTCCTCGGGGCTGGTATCCTTGGTTTGCAGCACGGCAATGCATTTACCACCCCGTAGCACCGTAACATGGTCGGAAATGGCCATGGTCTCGTTGAGCTTATGGGTAATGAAAATAACCGTTTTACCCTGCTTTTTTATATCGCGCAGAATATCCAGCAGCTGGGTAACTTCCAGCGGGGTAAGCACGGCGGTGGGTTCGTCCAGAATAATAATTTGTGCGCCGCGGTAAAGGGTTTTTACAATTTCCACCCGCTGCTTCATGCCCACCGAAAGCTCGGAGATTTTCGCATCCAGCGGCAGGTCGAAGCCGTATTGGTCGGAAAGCTGTTGCACCACCCTGCGGCTTTCCTGCAGGTCTACCGTTATGTTGCCGGGCTCTTGCCCCAGAATAATGTTTTCTAATACTGTCAGGTTGTTTACCAGCATGAAGTGCTGGTGCACCATGCCAATGCCCAGCTTGTAGGCCATTTTGGGCGAGGTTATGCCCGCCGGCTGGCCGTTAATGTGCACGCTGCCCTCTTCGGGCCGGTAAAGGCCAAAGAGCACCTTCATCAGCGTAGTTTTACCTGCCCCGTTTTCACCCAGCAGGCTGTGTATTTCGCCCTTTTCCACCAGGAGGTCTACATGGTCGTTTGCAACCATGCCGGGGAAGCGTTTTACAATGCCCCGCATTTCCACCGCATACATTCTTACTGCACCACCTTGCTTTGCAATATCGGTATAGCGCAATGTGGGCAGAGGCCAAGCGGCGGCTCTGCCCACATATTAGCTTGTTACATATAGCGTGCGAAAAGGTGTGTATTAGCCTTCATATTTGTTGGCTGCTAAGAAGGCGGCAACATTTTCCATTGCTTCGGGAACCACCAGTTCGCCGGCAACAATCTTAGCCTTAATGGCTTCAATTTTGGCGATATCGGCATCGTTCACCTTTACATTGCTCAGTTCCAGGGTGTAGCCTACGCCCTCGTCCGAAAGGCCCAGCACCACCATGCTACCTACCTTAAGGTTATTATCGATAACCGAGGCCTTTACAATTTCAAAAGCGGCGGTATCCACACGCTTAAGCATGCTGGCCATAATATGCTCGGGGTCGATCATATTCTGGTTGGAATTGCAACCAACCGCATAGAAGCCGTTCTCTTTGGCCGCCTGGAAAACGCCCAGGCCGCTGCCGCCGGCTGCGTGGTAAACAATGTCGGCGCCCTTGCCGTTCTGGCTAATGGCAATTTCCTTGGCGGTGGTGGTGTCGCTAAAGGGGTTGGCACCGCTTACATAGTCTACAAACAGCTTAGATTCGGGGTTTACATATTGCGCACCTGCCTGGAAGCCGGCGGCAAACTTAACAATAAGGGGAATTTCCATAGCCCCTACAAAGCCCAGCTGGTTATTATCCTTCAGGTTGTAGGTGGCGGCGTCTTTCTTCATCAGGCCAGCCAGTGCGCCCACCAGGAAGGAGCCTTCTTCTTCCTTGCAGGTGTAGCTTACCACATTGGGGGCCTCTACCACGCCGTCAATAATGGCAAACTGCTGGTCGGGGAATTCGGGGGCCAGCTTGATAAGAGGGTCTACCTGGTCGAAGCCCACCGAGATAATTACGCTATACGCGCCCGAGCTTGCCATATCGCGGATAATGAGCTCGAAATCGGAAATCTGCTTGGGTTCGGCATAGTCAAATTCCACGCCCAGCTCGTTCTTAGCTTTCTCCATGCCGGCAAAAACAAGGTCGTTGTACGATTGGTCGCCCAGGCCGCCTACGCCCAGAATACAAGCGGCTTTGCCCTGTGCAGCAGGTGCGTTGCCGCTGTCGCTGCCAGAAGCGGGAGCAGGAGCGGGCTGTGTGCCGCCACAGCCGGAAAGTGCCAGTGTAAGAAGCATTACCGAAACGATAGCAAGTGCTAAAATTTTCTTCATAACCTAACCTCCATAAAATGTTCTTCGGAACCATACCCTGCAATATGTAGACAAGTTTTGTGTTTTTTGTCTAAACGCCCGGCAACTTGTCTGCTTAAAGTAGTTTCAGTATAGCATTGCAGGTGCTTGGCTGTCCACTGACAGAAAGCCGAAAGTTTCCCGCAATGGCACAGCATATTCGACAGAATTCCCTATAGTATTACTAAGCTTCTTTGCTGTACTTCTACAACATCCTGCAAAGAGCGGTTGACTTTTAAACATAATTATGTTATTACTAGTTTAACCACACCGCAAGGGGGGAAAACCGCATGGATAAATCTCCGGCTTATGTAAGGGTATACAATGTTCTAAAACGCGAGATATTGGACGAAGAATATACCATAAACGAGCTGTTGCCCTCGGAGCCCATGCTGGAAAAACGTTTTGGCGTAAGCCGCACCACCGTGCGGCGGGCGGTGGAAATGCTGGCGCGTGAAGGGCTTGTGCAAGTGCAGCAAGGGCGTGGCACCCACATTTTAGATTACAAAGCCAAGCAAAATTTAAATGTAGTTACCTCTACCTCTGAAACACTGCGCAAGTTTGGCTACAACGTAAAAACCCGCAATATGTATATAGATACGGTGGCCGCTTCGGCCCGCATTGCCAGCGAGCTAAACATTGCCGAAGGTGACGAAATTATGCGCATTCAGCGCATTCAGCTTGCAGATGATTACCCTATTGCCATAATGCGCAACTTTCTGCCCAAAGACCTTGTGCCGGGCATAAAGAATTATCAGAACGAGTTTTCTTCGCTTTACGAATTTTTAGAGGAATTCTACAACATTAGCATAGACCGTGCCACCGATAAAATTTCTGCCAAAAATGCCGATTTTACCGAAGCCGAAATGCTGGATATCCCCATAGGCACGGCGGTTTTGTACATGCGCAGGGTTTGCTATGCCCAGAACAAACCGGTCTGCTGCGACCGCATTACTATATTGGGCGATAAATACGAGCTGGAAATACATATGCTGGGCAGATATAAATGGTAATTATGAATTTGCAAAACAGCGGAGCTTGCAGGCTCCGCTGTTTATTTTTTTAAAACGTAATTACCAAAGGTGTTTATTTTTTTAGCTTAGCAAAACCATTGCAGGCAAATATCCACAACACAACTAGCAAATGCTTGTTTATTCCTTGGAATTTTAGAAATTTTCAATAAAAACATTGTAATCAAAACATAATGACGTTATACTTATTTTAGCGGATAAAGCAAACATTCGTCTGAAAGGATCTGGTTGCTATGAATACACTTTCTCCTCGCGAAATTGCACGTCTAATTGATATTAGTGGTGTGCGCACCGATGTTACTCTTGCGGAAGTAGAAAAAATAGCGCAGGTGGCACGGCAGTTTGGGTTTATTTGTGCCTTTGCCATGCCCTGCTTTACAAAAAAGCTGGTAGAGCTGCTGGCCGACCGGGCGGACATTCTGGTGGGGGGCGTGGTGGGTTTCCCCTCTGGCGCCGAAACCAGCACCATGAAGGCTGCCACAGCCCGCGAGCTGCTGGCAATGGGCGTGGATGAATTTGATATGGTAATTAACGTAGGCGCGCTAAAATCGGGCGACGACGAACTGGTGCGCCGGGATATTCAGGCGGTAATTGAAGCTGTAGAGGGCAAGCCGGTAAAAACCATTCTGGAAATTGCCTACCTTACAGACGACGAAATTGCACGCGCCAGCCTGCTGGCAGCCCAAGCCGGCGCAACCTACATAAAAACCGGCACCGGCTGGGCAAGCAAGCCCACCACTGTGCAAACCATTGCACTTATTAAGCGCACCATTGGCGACAGTGCCCTTATTAAAGCCGCCGGCGGCATTCGCGACCTCGACACCCTGCTGGCCATGGTAGATGCGGGCTGCAGCCGCTTTGGCATTGGTATTCATTCCGCCATTAAAATTATGGAAGAGCTACACCAGCGTTTGGGGCTGGAAATAAGTACCCCCATTGCCGCCGCGGCAAACGACAACTACTAAAGGCAGGAGGGCAGCGGTATGAAGTATATTATCGCCTACGATTTAGGCACGGGCGGCACAAAGGCTTCGCTATTCGGTGAGGACGGCGTATCTGTGGCCAGTTCCTTTCTCCCCTGCGATACATACTACCCCCAAACCAACTTCCGCGAGCAAAAGCCCGCCGAATGGTGGGATATCGTAGTAAAATCGACCAACCGCCTGCTGCAGCAAATTACCGTACCGCTGGAGGATATTACCTGCCTTGCGGTTTCGGGCCACAGCCTGGGCGTTGTGCCCATAGGGCAGGACGGCAGCCTGCTGGTGGAAAACGTGCCCATCTGGTCGGATAGCCGTGCCGA
>CAYYOY010000023.1:0-12084 GCA_964473265.1 uncultured Oscillospiraceae bacterium | reverse complement strand
AGGTATGGTGAAAATCCTGCCGGATTTTCACCATACCTTTGCGCAGAATGCGCCCGCCGCCCGCTTGGCAAAACCTAGGCAGCATAGATAAAAAATTACTTTATAATTGCACCGGTTGCGCCGCCCATCTCTTTCAGCATAGCAGCCATGCCTTCGGTAGCCCGTAGCTCTCCATCGGGCAGCACCCACAGCACCTCTGCTCCAATACGCTGGGCCAAAGCCAGGCCCTTGTCGTAATCCAGCAAGAATAGAGCGGTAGAAAGCATATCGGCCATGCCCGAATCGGGGTAAATAATGCTTATAGCGCGGAAGTTTTCGCCGGGGTAAAGGGTATCTGGGTCGATAATATGGTGCATGCGGCGGCCTTCATACAGGTAATAGCGCTGGTAATCGCCGCTTGTCACCACAGAGCTGTGCTCCACAAAGGCGGTGTCCAGCAGGCTATCATCGGCTGTAATGGCGCTATCGGGGTTCTGAATACCTACGCCCCACTTGGCGCGTATGCCGTCCAGCGGAGCGCCGCCCGCCCGCACATTGCCGCCGGCACTTAGCAAAAAGGAGCTTAGCCCTGCAGCCTCTAACCGTAGCGCCACCAGCTCGGTGGCATAGCCCTTGGCAACACCGCCTACATCCAGCTGCATGCCCGGTTCGGGCAAAAACACAGTGCCGTTTTCTTTATCTAGCTCAATTTTTGAAATATCGCATGGGTCGGCAGCCTTTTGCAGTGTGGCAGGGTCGGGCAGCTTGGCCTCGGCGGTGTCACCGCTGTAGCGCTCGGTATAGTCCTGCCAAATAGCGGTAACCGGGCCTAGCGAAACATCCACCTTGCCGTCTGTTTCGGTATACCAGCGAATGGCTTCTTCCAGTAAATCGAAAATACGGTCATCCACCTGCACAGGTGCAATGCCGGCGTTGTCGTTAATGGTTTTAATATTGTTTATACCCTCGTAGTTGTTAAAGCGGTCGTAAAGCTTGTGCAGCGCCAGGAATTCGTTGTGGCAAAGGGTAGCGTACCGGTCAAATTCTTCTTGGGTTTGGGTGTAGGCCACCAGTTGAGTGAGGGTATCAAAGGTATCAAAAAACTGTGTGCGGTATTTTTCATAGGCAGGCTGCGCCTGGCCGGAACAGCCGGCCAACAAAACCACGCAGGCCAGCAACAAAGTAACGCATCTTTTCATAAAAACCTCGCTGTTCGTATGTGAAATACCAGAGAACCCCCGCATAGTGTTGCCCCAGGGGCAGGGCTTAATCCAGCAGCATACGGTCGTTATCCAAGGCATGGCGGCTGCGCTGGCGGAATAGCTCAAGCAGCGCCGGCACTGTCATTTCGCTGCGCTGCTGGCCGGTAATATCTAAAATAACTTGGCCTGCGTCCATCATGAGTGTACGGTTGCCCAGCGCCAGAGCCGAAGAAATGTTGTGGGTAATCATCATGCAGGTAATACCGCCCTCTGCCACAATGCGGGTGGTAAGCGCCAGCACCTTCTCGGCAGTGGCAGGGTCCAGTGCGGCGGTGTGTTCATCCAGCAGCAGCAGCTTGGGGGTTACCAGCGTAGCCATAAGCAGGGTAAGTGCCTGGCGCTGCCCACCAGAAAGCAGGCCCACCTTGGTGTGCAGCCTATCTTCCAGGCCCAGCTGCAGGCTGGCCAAACGACTGCGGAAGTATTCTTTATCCTTAGCGGTAATACCCAGCGAGGCTGTGCGGTGGCTGCTGCGCAAATAGGCAAGCGCCAGGTTTTCCTCAATAGTCATGGAAGGCGCGGTGCCCCGCAAAGGGTCCTGAAACAGGCGGCCAATGCTGGTGGCACGCTTATAATCGGGCAAGAAGGTAATATCCTGCTCGTCTAGTAGCACACGGCCGCTATCCAGCAAAAAGCTGCCGGCAATGGCGTTGAAAAGGGTAGATTTCCCCGCGCCGTTGGAACCGATAAGCGTAACAAATTCGCCGGGTGGCAGCTGCAGGCTAACATCCCGCAGTGCTATGCGTTCGTTTACTGTACCCTTGTGAAAGCTTTTGGTAATATGCTCCAGCTTAAGCATTGCGCCCGGCCTCCCTTCGCAGTCTGGCTAACTCCAGCCGCCGCTTAATGGCCGGGTAGGAAATGGCCGCAGCCACAACAACAGCCGAAAGCAGCTTGAGGTCGGAAGCCGGAACCGAGGCGGTAAGCGCGAAGGCAAGTATTACCCGGTAGACCACCGAGCCCACCAGCACGGCAGCAATGTTGCGGCCAATGCTGCTGCGGCCTACCACCACTTCGCCAATAATCAGCGAGGCCAGACCCATTACCACCATGCCAATGCCCATGCTAATATCGGCAAACAGCTGGTAGGGGGCCAGCAAAGCGCCCGAAAGGGCCACAATGGCGTTGGCAATGCAAAGGCCTACGGTTTTGGTACGATGCGGGTTAATGGAGGAGGTACGCACCATATCGGGGTTATCGCCGGTGGCGCGAATGGCCAGCCCCAGTTGGGTGGCCAAAAAGAGCCGTAGGCAAACCCCCACTACCCCCACAATCAACAGCAAAAGCACCAGGTTGCCGTAGGGTGGGGGAAGAAAACGCCCGGCTATGCTGTAGAGCGTTTCTTGCCCCAGCAGCGGTATGTTGGAACGCCCCATAATGCGTAAATTTACAGAATACAGGGCTGTCATGGTAATGATGCCCGCCAAAATGGGCTGCACTGCCAGCTTGGTTTGCAGCAGCGCCGTAACAAAGCCAGCCAGCGCCCCGGCCAGCATGGCCGCCGGCAGCGCCAGCAGCGGGTGGCCGGCCAGCGTGCAAACCGCCCCTACGGCAGCCCCCATAGTGAACGAACCATCCACCGTAAGGTCGGCCACGTCCAAAACCCGGTAGGACATAAATATCCCCATGGCCACCAGCGAATAGATTAACCCCAGTTCAACAGCGCCCCGAAAGGCAAGTAGGCTCATATGTATCATCCCTTACGCAAATAGTGGGGCAACGCCATTGCCCGGGTATAAAGGTATACCGGTATTGTGCCCCTTGGGGCGGCCACCAAACATGGCAGCCGCCCCGGGGGTTTTACAATATGGTTTTAGTTTGCGGGGGCGGGCTGGGCATACTTGCTTACGTTAATGCCCAGCTTAGCGGCAGTTTCAGGGTTTACATATACGTTCATATCGTTAAGCACCTGCACCGGCATTTGCGAAATTGGGAAGCCCTGCAGAATTTTGGCTGCCATTTCGCCGGTTTGTTTGCCTAGGTTGGTGTAGTTTACGCCCACGGTGGCTAGGCCGCCGTCGTTCACCATAGAATCGGCCCCGGTGTATACGGGAATTTTCGCGTCAATTGCCACCTGCGCCAGAATGGGCATGGCGGTGGCTACTGTGTTATCAATGGGCACAAAAATGGCGTCTACCTTGCCCACCAGCGATTGCGCCGCCTGCTGCACCTCGTTGGAATTGGTTACGGTGGCTTCTTGGTAGCTCAGGCCGTTCTGGTCGCAGTAGAATTTGGCCTGCGCAATAACCGACATAGAGTTTACCTCGCTAAGGTTATAAATAAAGCCGAAGCGCTTGGCGTTGGGGGTAAGCTCTTTGGCAAGGCCAAAAATACGGTCTACGGGAATGGCGTCTGAAGTGCCGGTAATGTTGCCGTCGGGCTTATTCAGGTCTGCCACCAGCTGAGCGGCCACCGGGTCGGTCACGGCCGAGAAGAGCACCGGAATGTTGGTGCCGCGCACGGCAGCGGCTGCACCCTGTGCCGAGGGGGTGGCAATGGCTACAATTAAATCTACCCCGTCGCCCACAAACTTTTGGCAAATAGAGTTTACGTTGGACATTTCGCCTTGGGCGTTCTGGTAGTCTACCACAATATCCTCATAGCCTTGGGCGGCCAGCTCGGCGGCAAAGGCAATGCGAATTTCATCCAGCGAAGGGTGCTCTACAATTTGCACAATACCAATTTTGGGGCCGGTGGGCAGGGCAGAGGAACTATTGCTGTCGCTGTCGCTTACGCTCTGCGAAGGGCTTTGCGAGGCGCCGCCACCGCCGCAACCTGCCAGCACTACAAGGGAAATTGCCACCAAAGAAGCCAGGAATTTTTTCATTGTTGTAACCCTCATTTCTAAATATTTGTTGGCCGGTGGGTGGAAGAATTTAAAAACAAAAAACGCCTATCCCTGAATAATCAAGGACAGACGAACCGTCTGCGGTACCACCTTGCTTGCCGCCACGGGGGCGACCACCTTTACGGGCATGCCAACACATCCCCTGCCCTGTAACGTGAGCGCACGTCTGAAGATACTCGGGCGCAAAGCCCTTTCACCAAGCCCTCGACGGTCCATTTACCCGTTCCGCTTTCCGCCGGCTTCCAGCCAAGACCGGCTCTCTGTAGGTGCGCTTTCGGTTTTATCTCCGTCTCATCGGTTTAACAGCATTAAAGCACATGTTTGGTGTTTTGTCAAGCTTTTATATCATATTCTTTTTGCGGCACGATGTTTCAAAGGCATAAAGCAATGAAAGGTATGTTAAAAAAGCAACACTTGAAAAATTTTCCCCTTCTTGGTATGATAAAGTTGTTCTTTTCACAACATTTTATGCCTGGCAAGCAGTAGGAGGCCACCCAATGAAATGCCCGTTTTGCAGCTTTGAGGAAAGCAAGGTAATTGATTCTCGCCCTGTGGAAGACGGCGCGAAAATACGCCGCCGCCGGGAATGCCTGAAGTGCGAAAAACGCTTTACCACCTACGAGGCGGTGGAAACCCTGCCGCTGATGGTAGTGAAAAAGGACGGCACCCGCCAAGCCTTTGATGCCGCCAAACTGCTGGGGGGCATGTTAAAATCGTGCGAGAAGCGGCATGTTTCGCTGCGTGCGCTGGAACAGGCGGTGGAAGAAATTGAGGCCGGTCTGCAAAACACCCTGCAGCGCGAGGTTTCGTCTGCAAAAATAGGCGAGCTCGCCATGGAAAAGCTGCGGGGCATAGACGAAGTTGCCTATGTGCGTTTTGCTTCGGTGTACCGCCAGTTTAAGGATATCAATTCGTTTTTGGCCGAATTGCAGCATATACTCAAAAACTAAAGAAGGAGCAACTAAATGAAACAGCTTAGCAACCGCGAAATTTACAACAAAATAAACAAGGCAATGAAGGACGAAGCAAGCGCCCTTTGCTACCTGGCCGATTATTTACAGGAAGAACAAATTGCCGCCGTTGTAAACCTGCTGGCCGCCCACACCGGGCATATTTTCACCACTGCTTGCGGCACCTCGGGCGTAACTGCCCGCAAAATTGCCCATACCATGTCCTGCATTGAAAAGCCCACCACCTACATTGCCCCTTCGGACGCGGTGCATGGCGGCTTGGGCCGGGTGCAAAAGGGCGATGTGGTTATTTTTATTTCCAAGGGTGCGCAATCATCCGAGCTCATGCCGGTGCTGGAAGCCTGCAAAACCAAGGGTGCCATTTGCATTACCACCACCGAAAACCCACAGGGCGAGCTGGCGCTGGGCAGCGACTATGTGGTGCCCATGAACATCAACTACGAGGCCGACCCCTTTAAGATGCTGGCAACCTCCAGCACGCTGGCTGCTATGTCGGTGTGGGACGCCATTATTATTGTGCTCATTGAAATGACAGAATACACCACAGAACGCTTTAAGGTAATTCACCCCGGCGGTGCGGTTGGCAAACGGCTGCTGGCGGGCGAAAAATAGTGCCAAGCGCCGGGGCGGCGGGCTCTAAGCGTTGAGAATAAGCTTTTCCACTGCGCGGGCCACGCCGTCCTCTGTGTGCGAGGCAGTAACATAGTAGGCTGCTTTTTTAATATAATCGTCGGCGTTTTCCATAGCCACGCCATACTTGGCGGCTTTAATCACCTTAAAATCGTTCTCGCTGTCGCCTACCGTCATCACTTGGTCAAAAGTAATGCCCAGTTGGTTGGTAAGCCGGGTAAGGCCGTTTAATTTATCCATGCCCTCTTGCAGCACCTCAATGGCATAGGGTGAGGAATATAACACCTCTACCCCGGGAATGGTGGAAACCTTGCGGCGCACCTGCGCAACCAGGTCTTGATCAAAATTGGGGACAAAGTATTTTATAACATCCAGTTTTTTGTTTATGATGTCTTCACGCGGGTTTTCCAGTAGCACTTGTGTATCGGAAAACATGTGTAGGTATTCCTTATTCATGGGAACTTTGAAGAAATTATCGAATAGGTGGGCGGGGCAGCACACAGCGTCGTCCACGTAAATTTGATAGAATATATGAAAGGAATCTAGCGCGTCTATGATTTTTTGGCACAGGCTGTAGGGCATGATGTTAATGAATAGATGCTTACGGTTCACCACATCATATACACAAGCGCCGTTGCAGGTAACCATATAATCGCACCCGCCAAGCTGCACTGCGGCATATTCGGCTTCGCACTGCACTCTGCCGGTGCAGATAGCAACCTTAACCCCCTGTGCACGGGCCTGCTGTACCGCTTTGGCATTGGCAGGCGAAACCTGATTACGGTCGTTGAGCAGGGTGCCGTCCAAATCCAATGCAAGCAGTTGAATATCCATGAGTTTAGTAGCCTCCGTTGTAGTTTTTTTAATTGAAATACTGTGGATATAATACCATGATTACCCCTTTTTGTGAATATAAACTTTAAATATAAGGAGGCAATTGCCTTGCCTAAGGTACTTGTTGGCATGAGCGGCGGCGTAGATAGCGCCGTGGCCGCTATGCTGCTGCAGGAGCAGGGCTATAAGGTGGTTGGAGCCACCTTTTTGCTTTGCCCCCAAAACACACCCGAAGACGCTGCGGCTGTATGCCGCCAGCTGGGCATAGAACACCTGGTGCTGGATTGGCGCGACCAGTTCGAGCAAGAGGTCATCCAGCCTTTTATACAAGGGTATTTACAGGGCCAAACCCCCAACCCCTGCATTTATTGCAACCGTGCCATTAAGTTCCCGCCCTTCTGGGAAGTAGCCAAGGCCCATGGTTGTGAGTATATTGCCACCGGCCACTACGCCCGCACCGAACAGCGCGAGGGCCGCTTTTACTTAAAGCGTGCAGCCAGCCGCGCCAAGGACCAGAGCTATGTGCTCTTCCAGCTGACGCAGGAACTGCTGGCCCACACGCTTTTCCCCCTGGGTGAAATGGAAAGCAAACAGCAGATACGCAAGCTGGCTGCCGAAAAAGGCTTGGTGGTAAGCAGCAAGCCCGACAGCCAGGATATTTGCTTTATACCTGACGGCGACTATGCCGCCTTTATTGCCCGCACCACCGGCACGCCCCCCACCCCCGGCAACTTTGTAGATACCCAGGGGCGTGTTTTGGGCCAGCATAAGGGCCTTTACCACTATACCATTGGCCAGCGTAAAGGCCTGGGGCTGGCGCTGCCCAGCCACGGCTATGTGGCAAGGCTGGATGCCCAAAACAATGCTGTAACTGTTACACTGGACGAAAGCGACCTGTTTGCCGCAGGGCTTACGGCACAGCGTGCCAATTTTATTTACCAGCCCCGCGAAACCGCCAGTCTGGAAGCTAAAATTCGCTACAGCCACCCCGGAGCTCCCTGTAGTTTGGTAAAAACCGAGGGCGAAAGCTTTGAGCTGCAGTTTGATACCCCCCAGCGAGCCCCCACACCCGGCCAAGCCATTGTGCTCTACGAAGGAGATTATGTTGCGGGCGGGGGAATTATTGCGGGGGTAAAGTATTAAAATAATACAAGTAGTGTACAAAGCTGTGCGCAGCAAAAGACGCCGCAGGCTTAACCCACAACCCCCTAAAGCTAACGGAGGCAAATGGTATGTTTGAAAGTAAAACCCCGCAGCAAACGCTGGAAGAGCTTGACACGCAGGCAGAGCACGGCATTTCGGCTGAAAAAGCGGCGCAACTGCTGGCGGAGAACGGCGAAAATGTTTTAGAGGGCCAAAAGCCCAAAACAGCTTTGCAAATGTTTTTAGCCCAGCTCAACGAACCCATGATTTATATTTTGTTTGCCGCCGGTGCTATCTCGGCCTTTTTGCACGAGGTTACCGACGCAATTATTATTCTGCTGGTAATTCTGCTCAATGCCATTATTGGCATGGTGCAGGAAGGCAAGGCTCAGCGAGCGCTGGAGGCGCTTAAGAAGCTCTCCAGCCCCACAGCAGTGGTGCGGCGGGGTGGCCAGCTTGCCGAAATACCCGCCGCCGGCCTGGTGGTGGGGGATATTGTGGTGCTCGAAGCGGGGCGGCAAGTGCCGGCCGACCTGCGCCTGCTTTCCGCCAGCAGCCTAAAGATTGAGGAAGCAGCGCTCACCGGGGAATCTGTGCCGGTGGAAAAGGATGCTGAATTTGTAGCACAAGGTGAACTGCCGCTGGGCGACCGCATTAACCTAGCCTACATGAGCACCAATGTTTCCTACGGCAGGGGCGAGGGTGTGGTGGTGGCCACCGGCATGCAAACCGAAATAGGCCGCATAGCCCAGCTAATTAACCAGACGGAAAACGAGCTTACTCCGCTGCAAAAGCGCTTGGCCGACCTTGGCAAGCTGCTAGGGCGTATTGCCATTTTGCTTTGTGTGGGGCTATTTGTCATTGCGCTGCTGCAGCGGCGCGATGTGGCCGAAATGCTCATTACCGCAATATCGCTTGCGGTGGCTGCCGTGCCCGAGGGCCTGCCGGCTATTGTTACCATTGTGTTGGCGCTGGGTGTGCAGCGGCTGGTAAAGGTAAATACCATTGTGCGCCGCCTGCCTTCGGTAGAAACGCTGGGCGCTGTAAGCGTGGTGTGTTCCGATAAAACCGGTACCCTTACCCAGAACAAAATGACAGTGGTGCAAAGCTACTTTGATGGCAAAATGAACGAACGCTACCAAATGGAACCGCACGAGGGGCAAACACTGCTCACCGGCCTTATGCTCTGCAACGATGCGTCCATTGTAGGCGATACCCCACTGGGTGACCCTACCGAAATTGCCCTACTGGAGCTGGCCGCCGGCTTTGGCCTTTACCGCCCGGCCACCGAGGCACAGCAGCCCCGCATAGATGAACTGCCCTTTGATTCCGACCGGAAAATGATGACCACCCTACACAAAACTGAGGGCGATAACATCTCGTACACCAAGGGTGCCACCGACCAGGTGATAGAACGCTGCACACACTTGCTGGAAAACGGCCAGGCTCGCCCCCTTACCCCGGAGGATAAGCAAAAGGTGCTGGCAGCGGCACAGGAAATGTCGGCCGCGGCGCTGCGGGTGCTGGCGCTGGCCATGCGCGAGGGGGATGAAAAGGCCCGGGAAGAGCAGCTTACCTTTGTAGGGCTGGTGGGCATGATAGACCCACCCCGCCCCGAAGCCGCCCGCGCGGTGGAAATTTTCCGCCAGGCTTCGGTAAAAACGGTGATGATTACCGGCGACCATAAGGATACCGCCCTGGCTATTGCCCGCCAGTTGGGCATTGCCCAAGAGCTTTCGCAGTGTATGGCCGGCAGCGAGCTGGAAGCCCTTTCGGAAGAGCAACTGGCCCGCCAGATAGACGACCTCTCGGTGTTTGCCCGTGTTTCGCCGGCGCATAAGGTGCGCATAGTGCAGGCACTACGCGCCCGTGGGCACATTGTTTCTATGACAGGCGACGGTGTAAACGACGCCCCCTCGTTGAAGGCTGCCGATATTGGGGTAGCCATGGGCATAACCGGAACCGACGTTGCCAAGGGTGCCGCAGATATGGTGCTTACCGATGATAATTTTGCCACCATTGAAAAAGCCATTGAAGAAGGTCGCGGCATTTATGCCAATATTAAAAAATCGGTGGTGTTTTTGCTTTCTTCCAACTTTGGTGAAATTATTACTATGTTCTTGGCCATTTTGGTTGGGCTGGCAGCGCCTCTCAAGGCCATTCATATTCTGTGGGTAAACCTGATAACCGATTCTCTGCCCGGCCTTGCCTTGGGCGTGGATGTAAATGACACCCACGATATTATGCGCCAGCCGCCACGCAACCCCAACGAAAGCCTTTTTGCCGGCGGCGGGCTTTCGCTTACACTGGTTTATGGAGTTACCATTGCCGCCATTACGCTGGGGGCCTTTCTTTACCCACCCATTGTGCAGCTGCGGCAGGCTGGGCAGGCAATTGGCCTGGCGGGAATAACCCAGGCACTGGCCAACCCCACAGTGCTACTACAGGCTCAAACCTTTGCTTTTACCGTGCTGGGGCTTTCGCAGCTTTTCCATGCAGTGGGCATGCGCAATGTAGAACGCTCGGTATTTCGTATGAACCATGCTAGCAACAAGACCATGCTGTTGGCATTCTTAGTGGGCTTTGTGTTGCAAATTGCTGTTACAGAAATTGATTTTCTTACCCAGGTGTTTGGCACAATGCGCCTTTCGCTGCAGCAGTGGCTGGGGCTTATGGCACTTTCTACACTGCCGCTCTGGGTGCACGAGGTGGTAGCTCCGCTGCGCCGCAAGAGGGCTCAGGTTTAAACGCAAACCCACAAAGGCAATTGCCCCAGGCCGGGCGGCCGGTTTCACCGGTTTAAAAACCCGCGATACAAATGCACGTGTGCATTTGTATCGCGGGTTTTTTCATAGCCATCCGGCCTGGGGCAATTGCCGTTGCGGGCCGGTGCTATTCGGTCGCCAAACCAACCTACCCGGCTTCTTTTTTTAATAAATAAAACACATTTGCTTGGTTTTCACATATAATACACCAAAAGCATTGTTATGCCGTTTGTCCAAAAGTAAGTGTGCAAACAGCACTCCCGGCGCAGCTGTAGAGCAAATGCACCGGCCAAAAAGCGCCGCCCATGAGGGACGGCAGCTTTTTTCGCAGCCACAATACAGTAACAAATTCTCTATGCAAAGCTCCACCCATCCAGCTGCAAAGGGCCTGCGGTGCCACCGCTGTGGCTTTGGGGCTTAGTGGGTGGCTATGTAAATTTAACACTGCAGCAAAAAAATTATAAGGCGGTATGTTATGTGAAAGAACAGAGCTTACAGGATATGATAAATTCCTACACCGACCAAATTTTGCGCTTTCAAAGGCAAGTACAAATGGCAAATCAATCGGCATATGGCAGGCCGGCACCGCCCAACACGCCCCAACCCAAGCCAATGCCAATGCAGCCAATGCAGCCGATGCAGCCGCAGCCCATGCAGCCCATGCAGCCAATGCCCATGATGGAGCCTGAATTCGAGGAACCAGCCATTATGGCTATGGCCCAAAAACCTGCTGCCAGAACCACACAACCTGCAGGGATGGAAGAAATGCAGCCACCGCCACCCCCGGTTCTCGATAAACTACCTGAATTTATAGCCGGACGTGAACCTATTGCACGAGGGCAAACTGCCTACCAGGTGCCACAAGGCATGCAGGCCGAAGTGCCAAAGCCGCCAGAATGCGGGCAGAACTATGAAGAATTTCTCGAACTAAACCCTAAGCTGGGGTATATTCGTGTTATGGCTACCACTGCTAGGGGCAGCTTCCCTGTGGAAAGTGCAACGGTGGAAATTAGCAAATGCTTCCGTGACGGAAAGCGTGTGTTTGCAAATCTAACTACCGACGAAAGCGGCCAAACCCGCAGGGTAGAATTGCCAACCCCCAGCAAAGAGCTTTCTGATACACCAGATGGCGGTGTACCCTACGCCAGCTATGATATTGTGGTGGATCACCCCGGGTTTGATTTAATTTATGATTACAATGCGCCTGTGTTTGAAGGTATTACCTCTGTACAACCGGTCGATTTAACACCCAGCGTTGTGGATATTAATCGTAGAATTACACCGCCACAAAGCATCAACACAGACATTTAGAGAGGTGAAAAGAGCATGGCCTACCCGCGAATTCCCCGAAGCGTTAAGGTGCATCTGGGAAAACCAGACGAACCCGCGCGTGATGTAATTGTCCCTTTTCAATATTACATAAAAAACGTCGCCTCCAGCGAAATTTACCCTACCTGGCCCACCAATGCAATTAAAGCAAACATCTATGCGCAAATTTCCTTTGCGCTTAACCGTATTTACACCGAGTGGTACCGCAGCCGCGGCTACGATTTCGATATTACCAGTTCCCCCATGTACGACCAAGCATTTATCGATAACCGTGATATTTTCGAAAATGTAAGCCAAATTGTAGACGGAATTTTTACCGATTA
>CAYYOY010000022.1:0-12337 GCA_964473265.1 uncultured Oscillospiraceae bacterium | reverse complement strand
ACATTTAATTAGGCGTTCTAAGCGCCCTTTGCATAAAGCGTTCGGTGGAAATACCACTGGGGCGGTTGTAGCGATTGAGCAGGTAAAGAGATTCAGGGTCTTTGGTAATGCAATTCGGGCGCTCAATGCAAGTGAAGTAGGCAAAAAAACCAAGATCCTTCACCACAGGCAGCGAAGCCTCGCTGATGGCACCGTAGGGGTAGGCAAAGGCAGTAGCCTGTATACCCGCTTTTTCCAGGAGCTCACGCTGCATTTTACTAAGGTCTTCCGCAAGAATAGCCTGGTAGGCTTCCACATTTTCGCCCCGGCGCTTGGCGGCACCCTTGCGGGGGGTTAGTTTGTGTAGGTCGTAAGAATGGCTTTGCACCTCTATGCGGCCGGTTTGGGCCAGCACGGCAAGGTCCTGCCAGGTTAGGTTGGCGTAGGCGGGGTTGCGGTCTTCCAGGTGGGTGTAGCGTTCGGTGTAGCTACCCACCACCGAAACCACCGCTCGCATATCATACTTTTCCAGCAGTGGCATTGCATAACTAATGATATTATAAAAGCCGTCGTCAAAGGTGAGCATTACCGGCTTTTCAGGCAGAGGTTTATTGTGGTAGACATAATCAATAAGGTCGGCCACCACAACAGCTTGGTAGCCGTTTTCTTTCAGGTAGCTAAGGTCTTCTTCCAGCACGCTGGGCGAAAGCACATATTCGCCGGCCCGGCTTTTTAATATACTATGGTACATAATGATAGGCAACGGCACGCCCTCTTCCTGCTCTTGTGGTGCACTTAGGGCGTTCACCACCCAGGTGGCCACCAGTACAACCGGCAGCAGTACAAGCATTATACGCACCAGCTGCTTTTTCCCCAGAACCAAGCAAAACAAAACCAACACCCCCAAACAGTATATGGTGGTTTATAGGGGCTTCATGCCCACATTAGAAAGAGAACGCAACTTGCGGGACATCCCTGCATATACATCCTAAGGGTGCGCGCGTGCAGTCATGTGCCCGGTTTGGGGGATTTTTCCTACACAGGCCGGCCAGAGCAACAGAGCAACAGAACTTCTGCGCCGCTACCCATCCAACAAAAAGCGGGGGTATTTTAAATGGAATGGTGCTACGAGGAAGCTTCGCGCCTGCTTGGGCGTTTGGGGGTAGCAGAGCCTGCCAAGGGCCTAAGCAGCGCCGAGGCCAAAAAGCGGCTGCGGCAGTTTGGCGGCAATGTGCTGGAACAAAAAAAGCCACGGGGCTTTGCTTCGCGGCTGCTGGAACAACTTTCAGACTTTATGGTGCTTGTGTTACTTGCAGCGGCAGTGGTTTCGTTGCTTACCTCTATGCTGGAGGGCAAGACCGATTATTTAGACGCTGCCATTATAGTGGGCATTGTATTTATGAACGCCCTAATGGGTGTAATGCAAAACGCTAAAGCAGAAAAGGCTATTGAAGCGCTAAGCAAGCTGGCGGCCCCCACTGCCCGGGTGGTGCGGGGTGGCGTGCGCAGCACGGTAAAGGCCGCCGAGCTTGTGCCGGGAGATATTATTTTGCTGGAAACCGGCGACTATGTGCCGGCCGATGCACGCCTACTGGAGGCGGTAGGTATAAAGGCGGAGGAGGCCTCGCTAACCGGGGAATCGCTGCCTGTAGAAAAGGACGCAGCCTTTTTACCCGGCCCGAAAACTCCCCTGGCCGATTGTAAAAATATACTACTGGCCACCAGCATGGTGGTGAGCGGCCGGGGCAAAGCCGTGGTAACCGCCACCGGCATGGAAACCCAGGTGGGCAAAATTGCCGGCCTGCTGGATGCCAGTGCCACCCCCCTAACCCCGCTGCAAAAGCGGCTGGAACAAACCGGTAAAACGCTGGGGCTGGCTGCACTGTTCATTTGTGCCGCCATTTTTGCCATGGGTCTAATTGCCCATGTAAACCCTCTTGAAATGTTTATGATATCGGTAAGCCTAGCGGTGGCGGCCATACCCGAAGGGCTACCGGCAGTGGTTACCATTGTGCTGGCCATGGGCGTAAAGCGCATGGTGAAAAATAATGTAATTGTTCGCAAGCTGCCGGCGGTGGAAACGCTGGGCAGCGCTACGGTTATCTGCTCGGACAAAACCGGCACTCTTACCCAAAATAAAATGGAGGTGCAACAGGCAGCCGACAGCCGTGGCAGCCTTACTGCCGGCAGCCCGGGCTATGCCAAGCTATTTGAGCTGTTTTGCCTGTGCAGCAATGCCCAAACCAGTGGGCAGGGCGCCAGTTTTAAGGCCGATGGCGAGCCCACCGAAAAGGCGCTGGTGGTGGCAGCCAGCCATTGCGGGCGCCACAAACACAAGCTGGAAAGCAGCCTGCCACGGGTGGGCGAAATTCCCTTCGATTCTACCCGTAAGTTGATGAGCACGCTGCACCGCCTGCCCTCGGGCGGCTACCGGCTAATTACCAAGGGCGCGCCCGACATTTTGCTGAGCCGCTGCACCAGCTATGAAGAAGATAGCCAAGCCGTGCCACTGAGCGGTGCCAAAACCAGCCAGCTACAGGGCATTAACGAGGGCATGGCCAAGCAGGCGCTGCGGGTGCTGGCCGTAGGGTATAAAGACCTGCCCAATATCCCCCCCAACCTGCAAGACCCTGCCGTTGAGACAGGGCTAACCTTTTGTGGTTTTGCCGGCATGCTCGACCCACCCAGGCCGGAAGCCATTCACGCGGTGCGCATTTGCAAGGCTGCCGGAATTAAACCTGTAATGATTACCGGCGACCATGTAACCACCGCTGCGGCCATTGCCAACCAGATGGGCATTGGCGGGGAAAATGTAATTACCGGGGCCGAGCTTTCGCAGCTGAACCAAGCGCAGCTGAACCGGCGCATTGGGCGCTACAGCGTGTTTGCCCGTGTTTCGCCCGAGCATAAGGCCATGATTGTAAAGGCCTATCAGGCACAGGGCGAGGTAGTAGCCATGACAGGCGATGGCGTAAACGACGCCCCTGCTTTGAAAATTGCCGACATTGGCTGCGCCATGGGGGTAGCCGGCACCGATGTTGCCAAGGCCGCCGCCGATATGATATTAACGGATGACAATTTTTCCTCCATTGTGGCTGCCGTGCGGGAAGGGCGTGGCATTTATGAAAACATCCGCAAGGCCATACACTTTTTGCTTTCCAGCAATATTGGGGAAATTTTAGTTATGTTTACGGCTTTCTTCCTGCGGCTACCCACGCCACTGCTGCCCATTCAGCTACTGTGGGTAAACCTGGTTACCGATTCCTTCCCAGCTCTGGCACTCGGGGTAGATGGTTTTGACGACGATATTATGGAACGACCGCCCATTTCCCCCCGTAAAGGGCTGTTTGCCGACGGCTTGGCGCTGGATATTCTGCTGGAAGGCTGCATGATTGGTATACTCGCCCTGTTGGCCTTCCTGCTGGGCCGAAGCATGTTTGACCTTTCGCCCCAAGCGCCTATTATTGGGCGCAGCATGGCTTTTTGCGTGCTAAGCCTTTCGCAGCTGGTGCATGCCTTTAACACCCGTAGCAAGCATTCGCTCTTCCGCATAGGCTTCTTCAGCAATATTTACCTGGTGGGGGCTTTTCTGTTCTGCGGGTTTTTGCAGGTAGCGGTGGTTTCGTTCGCGCCGGTGGCGGCCATTTTCAAGGTTGCGCCGCTACTGCCTATTCAGTGGGCCATTGTGGCAGGGCTCTCGCTGCTGCCGCTGGTAATACTAGAGATTGTAAAGAGCTTTTCGCGCTAAAATGCAACCGTGCAGGTTTTGCCGCACTGCCATACGGCGGCCCGGCGGGAAACCCGGGGTTGCGAATTCTGCATGGGGAGCCAGGCAAATTGCCCTACGGCAATTTGCCTGGCTCCCCATATGCCGCCGCTGCGCGGCGGCGGCAAGGCCCCAAGGGAAAAGCCGGACGGCTTTTCCCTTGGGGCCTTGCGCAGAATTCGCCTTGCGGCAACCTAGGTTGACATCAACCTAGGTTAAAGCTACTTCTATGGGGCCGCCGGGCAAGCGCCTACAGCCGGCAAGCCGCCACACGGGCGTTAAAATCTTCTATCAGCTTATCAATTTCTGCAGCCTGTGCGTGCACACCGCCCCAATAGGCTTCGGCATCGTACCACTGGGCATTGAGCTCTTCCAGTGCACTGCCCTGCTGTTCCACCCAGGTGTAATACTTCAAGTTGTGCACGCGCTTGCGCTCGGGGTAGGTAAGCTCCAGCATGCTATCGGTGCGCAGGCCGTGCAGGTGAGCAGCGCAATCTACCGCCGCATGGGTGGGGGCATATGCACCAAATTGTTCGGTAAGCTCGGCCAGGCGCGATTGATACATTTCGGCAGAATCGGTAAGCACGGTGGCTACCACATCCTTGCTGCCCAGCTCGTAATATTTGGCAAGTTTAATGGCGCTTAACACATTGGCAATGCCCGAAATGCCCAGTAGCGCCAGGCTATCTACCAGCTGCTGCTCCAGGCCCAGCTCGTTGAGCAGGAATTCGCGCCCCGCGGGCTCGTTAAAGAGGCGCAGCAGGCTAACGGCATCCATATCGTCTATGGCAATTACCATATCGGTGTTGCGCACGTTGTGTATCCAGGGCACATGTTTGTCGCCAATGCCCTCTATGCGGTGGTCGCCAAAGCCGTTTTGCAGCAGCGTGGGGCATTGTAGGGCCTCGCCCACCGCAAGCTTGCAGCCGGGGTATTGCTCTTTGAGATAATCGCCACTGCCTATGGTTCCGGCAGAGCCCGAAGTAAAGCAGGCACCCGCCAGGCGGCCACCGGGTTGCTTCACGCTTTCAAAGGCTTCGGCAATGGCGGGGCCGGTGGTGGAATAATGCCACAGGTGGTTGCCCAGCTCTTCAAACTGGTTGAAAATCATGGCGTCGGCACGGGTGTTGCGCAGTTCCCAAGTTTTATCAAAAATTTCTTTAACATTGCTTTCGCAGCCGGGGGTGGCAATTACCTCGCCCGCAATGGAAGAGAGCCACTCAAAGCGTTCGCGGCTCATGCCCTGGGGCAGAATAGCCACCGAATGGCAGCCCAGCAGCTTAGAGTTAAATGCACCCCCCCGGCAGTAGTTGCCGGTGGAAGGCCAAACGGCCTTGTGATATGTAGGGTCGAACTGGCCGGTAACCAGCCTGGGCGCAAGGCAGCCAAAGGAGGCACCTACCTTGTGGCAGCCGGTGGGAAACCATTTGCCAATGAGGCAAATAATTTTAGCCGGTACGCCGGTGAGTTTGCTGGGCAGCTCAAGGAAATTTACCCCCCCGAACAGGCCACCGGTTTTCTTGGGCTCGTTCTTCCAGGTAATGCGGAAAAGGTTGAGCGGGTCGGTATCCCATAGGGCTACGTTTTTCAACTTTTGGGTTATCTCTTGGGGAATTTCTTCGGGGTGGCGCATTTGGCGCAGTGTGGGAATAACAATGCCGCGCTCTTTGGCAAGGCGCACGCTTTTTTCCAGCGTGGCTTCATTTATTTGCAAATTAATCATAGCGGCTCCCGGCTGCGGTGCAAAGCACTAGCTTCGCGGGCTGCAGCTGCCGGCTACTGTAACGGCGGCCGGCTCGCCGAAATGGCAGGCTACTGCCCGGTGGGGGTGGCGTAAATTTCTTGGGCGCTCAGGGTTTGTATGCCGCACTGTTCCAGCACGGCCAGGGCCTTTTGTGTATCGTCCGGCCGCAAAATAACATATGCCGTATTGGAGGTACGGCCAATGAAGGCATACATATATTCCACGCTTACGCCGTGGCTGCTCAGCTTGGCTAGTGCCTGCGAAAGGCCTCCGGGCTCATCTGGTACACCAATGGCGATTACATTGGTAATGGTAACGGTAATACCAACCTCTTCGAGCGCCTGCATTGCCTGCTCGGGGGCCGAAACAATGAGCCGCAGAATGCCAAAATCGGTGGTGTCTGCAAGAGAAAGGGCGCGGATATCAATGCCCTTGCGGTGTAAAACGGCCGTAGTTTCAGCCAACTGCCCGGGCTGGTTTTCTACAAAAACCGAAAGCTGCTGAATGAGCATATGCCTGCCTCCTTACTATTGTAAATTACGTTTATCAATTACACGCTTGGCCTTGCCCTCGCTGCGCTGAATCGTCTTGGGCGAAACTAGCTTTACCTTTACGCTAAGGCCTAGAGTTGACTCGATGGCCGCTGTCAGCTCGCGCTCCTTGCGCTCCACCAGGCGTACAGCATCAAACTCGAAGCCGGGTGTCATTTCTACCATAACTTCCATAATATCCAGGTTATCCACACGGTCTACCGTAATTAGGTAGTTGGCCGAGGTGTGCTCTACTTCCAGCAGCACGCTTTCAATTTGCGAGGGGAATACGTTCACGCCGCGAATAATAAGCATATCGTCGGTGCGGCCGCAGGGCTTGCTCATCTTCACCAGAGTGCGCCCGCAGGAGCAGGGCTTGCGCGTAAGGGTGGCAATATCGCGCGTGCGGTAGCGAATAAGCGGCAGCGCCTCTTTGGTAATGCAGGTGAACACCAGCTCGCCGCTTTCACCCTCGGGCAGCACTTCGCCGGTATCGGGGTCTATAATTTCGGGGATGAAATGGTCCTCGCAGACATGCAGCCCCGTCTGTTCGCAGCATTCGTAGCTTACACCAGGGCCGATAATTTCGGAAAGGCCATAAATATCGTAGGCTTTAATGCCCAGCAGGCGTTCAATATCGCGCCGCATGTTCTCTGTCCAGGGCTCGGCACCGAAAATGCCGGCTTTCAGGCGCAGGTCGGCAGGGTTGAGCCCCATTTCCTGCAGGGTTTCGCCTATGTACATAGCGTAGGAAGGGGTGCAGCAAAGAATGGTAGAGCCGAAATCTTGCAGAATTTGCACCTGACGTTTGGTGTTACCGGAAGAAACCGGCACGGTGGTAGCACCCAGGTTTTCGGCACCGTAGTGCAGCCCCAGGCCCCCAGTGAACAGGCCGTAGCCATAGGCCACATGCACTACATCCTTTGCGCTGCCACCGGCCGCCACAATGGCGCGGGTGGCAACCTCACCCCACATTTTTAGGTCGTTGTGGGTGTAGCCCACCACTGTCTGTTTCCCGGTGGTGCCGGAAGATGCATGAACGCGCACTACCTGCTCCATGGGTACGGCAAACATGCCGAAGGGGTAGTTATCCCGCAGGTCTTGCTTTAAGGTAAAAGGCAGGCGGGAAAGGTCGGCCAGGCTGCGGATATCCTCGGGACGCAGGCCGGCTTCATCCAGCTTGCGGCGGTAAAGTGGTACATGCTCGTAGGCACGGCGCACCATGCTGGAAAGGCGGTAGCTCTGCAGTGCCTGCATTTCGTGCAGCGGTGCCGATTCTATGGGGTTATAGTGTGTTGGCATTTGCATCATCTTCCCTTCGGTTGCCCGGCGCTGGCTTACAGGCCGGTATATACTTTTATTCTATCTGTTTGGGGGTGGGCTGTCAAACAATTTTTGGTATACCGCCCATGGAGGATTTTACACTTTATTCAAGATTTTTAGTTGCGCATAGTGTAATATGAAATAAGCAGAAAAGGGGGAATGGCGTGTTTGGTTATGTCCGGCCCTTTAAGCCGCAGCTTCGCCTTGCGGAATACGACGCTTACAAGGGTATATACTGCGGCCTTTGCCGTCAACTTGGCCATGCCTTTGGCCCCTTTGCCCGCTTTACTTTAAGCTACGATTTTGCCTTTCTGGCGGCACTGGGCATGGCGGTTAGCCCCGAGCAGCCCACTTTTGAACCAAAACGCTGCCCCTTTGCTCCCATAAAAAAGGCTCCTTGTTGCTGCGAAAACCCCAACCTAGCCTTTTCGGCCGATGTTGCCATGCTTATGCTATACCACAAGCTGCGCGATAACCAGCAGGATGGCGGTTTTTGGGACAAGCTACTGGCGCGCCTGGCACTGATGCCGGTTGAGCATGCCTACCGCAGAGCAGCCGAACGCAACCTTGAAACAGCCGACCTACTGGCCACCACCATGCTGCGCCAGTACGCTCTGGAACAGGCCGGCTGTACCAGCATTGACGAAGCCTGCGAACCCACCGCCACCGCTCTTGCCGGGGTTTGCGCCCTGTTTGGGGACGGTAACCAGCGAAGGGTGCTGGAACGCATGGGGTATCTTCTCGGGCGGTATGTGTATATGATAGACGCACTTGACGATCTTGAAAAAGATATACAAACAAAAAACTATAATCCATTTGTAGCCGGACACCGACTTTTAAACCCCAACCCGGAAACAATAAAAGAAATACGCGAAAATGCCCGGCCGGCCCTTTACCTAACAATAAGTGAGCTGGGAAATAGCTACAACCTTCTGGAAACCACATGTTTAGAGGGTGTGCTGGAAAACATTCTTTACATCGGACTAAAATGCAGTGTGGACGATGTGCTTTCGAAAGAGAGGCAGGTAGTGAAATGAGCAACCCTTACGAGGTGCTTGGTGTAAGCGAACAAGCGGACGACGAGCAAATTAAAGCCGCCTACCGCGAACTTGCACGCAAATATCACCCCGATAACTACCAGGAAAGCCCCTTGGCCGACATTGCCGCCCAGAAAATGCAGGAAATTAATGCCGCATACGACCAAATTATGCATCAACGCCTGCAGGGTGCCGCCCCAGGCAAAGGGCAGCCATCGCACTTTGCCGATATTCGCAGGCTTATTAACAATGGACGTACCAGCGAAGCCGAAGAGCTGTTGGATGGTATACCCGAGGCCCGGCGTGACGGCGAATGGTACTTTTTGAAGGGCAGCGTTTGCTACAGCAAAGGCTGGCTGGAAGAGGCCGTGCGCCATTTTACCCAGGCCACCACCCTTTCGCCCGAAAATGCCGAATACCGAGCCGCCCTCAACCAGCTTATGTGGCAGCGCCAGGCGGGCTATGCGCCGGGGAACTACCGTCGCAATATGATGTGCAGTTGCTGCGATGTTTGCACTGCTCTTTACTGTGCCAATTTTTGCTGCCGTTGCTGCGGGGGGTTTTAGCCCATGGGCCGGAAAAGCACACAGGTAGCGCTGGGGGGGCTGTGTTCGGCGCTTTGTTTGCTGCTATTGTTTTTAACCGGGCTTGTGCCTTTTGCCACCTTTGCATTACCGGCGCTGGCGGGTATGGTGCTCATTGCGGTGGTAGAAGAAAACGGCAGGGGTACGGCGCTGCTGGTATATTCCGCAGCTTCTCTACTTTCGCTGTTTGTAGTGCCCGACCGCGAGGCAGCTGTGCTATTCATTCTTTTCTTTGGCTATTACCCGCTACTGCGCCAGCTACTGCACCGGTTGCGCTTTTGGCCGGCCATGCTGTTATTAAAAGGTATAATTTTTAATATCTCTATGCTGGTGGCCTACTGGCTTATTATTAACCTTTTGGGCATTCCGGATGTGCTGGAGGAATTCGGCAGCTTTGGCCGCTATTCCGCCCTGGTGCTGTTGCTAATGGGCAACGTTGTGTTTATTATATACGATTACGCTTTGGGCAATATTATTTGGGCCTACCGCAATTGGTTTCGGCCACGGTTGCTACGCAAAAAGCAGTAAGTAGTATTTAAGGTGCATGGGTTTTTAAGCCATGCACCTTTTTAGCACCCACAATCTTATGGCCGGGGGCAGCGTAGGCTATGGGCGAAAGCCCCACCCAAACGGCGGGCAACTAGCCTTTGGGGGCAGGTAAGGCTGTGGGCGGGCTTTGGCGCGGGTAGGAGGCTTTACCGCCCTGCCCGCCGTTTGGGTGGGCTTTCGCCCTACCACAAGCTATCCCCCCCCGGCCACTAATCTGCGCGGCCAAAAGCATAGCAAAAAGGCGGAGAGCATACTTGCTCCCCGCCTTGGTTTGTTTTATTCCACCGAAACAATAAGGTAATAAACCGGCTGACCGCCTGCCACCAGAGTAACCTCGGCATCGGCAGGGGCTACCTTTTCGCGTATGGCCTGCTCAATTTGTTCAGCCTGCTCGGTAGTAACGTCCTCACCGTAAATAATGGTTATAAACGAGCTGTCGCGCTTTAGCAAGCTTTTGGTAAGGCGCATAGCAGCCTTTGTTAAATCGCTTTCGGTAAAGGCGAGCTTGCCGTTTTCCAGCCCCAGCAACTCGCCGGCCTTAATGTTGTGGCCGTCAAAGTTGCTGTCGCGCGCGGCAAAGGTAATTTGCCCGGTGCCCACGCGGTCGGCCGCTTTGCCCATGGCCAGCAGGTTTTCTTCCACCCCTGCTTCGGGGTCGAAGGCCAGCATGGCCGAAAGCCCCTGCGGAATGGTGCGGGTGGGCAGCACATGCACGCTACGGTCGGTAAGCTTTATAGTCTGCTCGGCAGCCATAATAATATTTTTATTGTTGGGCAACACAAAAACCGTTTTAGCAGGCGTGGCATGAATGGCCGAAAGAATATCGTCGGTAGAGGGGTTCATGGTTTGTCCACCGCTTACCACGTTATCGGCCCCAAGGTCGCCAAACAACTGGCGCACCCCTTCGCCTGCCGCCACCGCTACAAAACCATAGTTGCGATCAGGGTCTACCGGCACATAGGCAAAGGTTTGCTTTTGCATTTCGGCCGTACGTTTTTGGGCCTCGTGCTGCTCCATCATATTTTCAATTTTCATACTGGTAAGCTGGCCCAGTTTTAGTGCGCGGGAAAGAGCCGTTCCTGGGTCGTAGGTGTGGACATGGCACTTTATAATTTCATCGTCGTCCACTACTACAATGCTGTCGCCAATGCTTTCCAGGTAGGCCTGCAGGCCCTTTATATCGCAATGTTTGTCCTGCTTAAGAATAAGAAATTCTGTGCAGTAAGGGAAGCGTTCGTCCCAATCTTCAAAATCGCCCGCGGCGGTTGCCGCTATGGGTTGTGCTTGGTCCTCTGCGGGCTGTTCCTGGGCGGAAAGTGGCCGCACCATGCCCTGCCCGTTAAACACACGTTGCATACCTTCAAAAATGTATACCAAACCCTGTCCACCGGCATCCACCACGCCGGCCTTTTTCAGCACCGGCAGTAGCTCGGGGGTGTTGGCAAGGGTGGTCATGGCTTCGTCCACTACGCCCGACCATAGCTCTTCCAGGCTAAGCGTTGCCTGGCGAGCCAGAGTGCGTGCCCGTTCGGCCGCCAACCGTGCCACTGTAAGCATGGTGCCCTCGGTGGGCTTCATAACGGCTTTGTAGGCAGCCTCTACACCCAGGGTAAGGGCCTGGGCAAAATCGGCAGGTTGGGCGGTGGTTTTGCCTGCAAGCCCACGCGAAAAACCGCGGAACAGCAGCGAAAGTATTACACCAGAATTGCCCCTGGCACCCCGCAGTAACGCCGAAGCGGCGGTGTTGGCAACATCCCCCACCGTGCTGCTGTCGGGCATACGCTCCAGCTCGCGCTTGGCGGCAGAAATAGTCATACCCATATTTGTGCCGGTATCGCCGTCTGGTACGGGAAATACGTTGAGCGCGTCAACCTCCCGCCGCTTATTATTGATATGGTTTGCTCCCGAGAGCATGGCATCCCGCAGCAGCTTGCCATCTATCATTGTCCAACACTCCTTGGCTTGTTCTCTGGCCGGTTCCGGCCTGCCGGAGAAAAGGCTACTTCA
This sequence comes from uncultured Oscillospiraceae bacterium, assembly GCA_964473265.1. Taxonomy (GTDB): domain Bacteria; phylum Bacillota; class Clostridia; order Oscillospirales; family Ruminococcaceae; genus Heteroruminococcus. The sequence continues at coordinate 818 of CAYYOY010000022.1, read as the reverse complement.
TTCCGTCTACATATACATTTACGCGGGCAACCTCAAAGCCGGTGGCTTCTTCCACGTTATATTTTACACAGTGCATAATGCTCTTTACAATGGCAGCAATATTGAGGCCATAGGTTACTACAATGTGTAGGTCTATTACCAGGCGGTTGCCCGAAATGCGCACCCGCACACCTTTATCGGGCGTTTCTTTTTTGGTTATGATAGATAATATACCCTGGGTGGGGTTGGAATAGGCCATACCCGTAACACCAAAGCAATCGGAGGCGGCATGCCCCACCAGAGCGGCAAAATATTCGGGAGAAATCTCAACGGTGCCCTGAGCGTTCTCTATTCGGATCACTGTGCTTCCCTCCTTGAAAAAACATACTAGCTATATATTGTGAATATTCCCATATTCCCCACGCACATACAGTGTGCTGTTATTTTCTAGCAGGTTTATGGCTACTTCTGCCTATTATAGCAATTGCAGCTAAAAATGGCAAGCGCGGCGCTTTAACTTTTGGCGTTGCCGGCACGATGTGCCTCCAGCAAGCGTACCAGCGGCAGGCCCAGGCCATAGCAGGCCAGCGCCTGCCCCGCGGCTACCTGCCCGGCGAAAAGCAAAAAGCTGCCCAGGTGAAAGCCACCGCTTGTAACCCACATAAGCTCACCGCCGATAACCACCGCGTTAATTAGCACCGGTGGCAAGGCCGCCAACAGTGGCAGCCCGTGCCAGCGCACCTTGCCCAGCCAAAGAGTACACAAAGCAGCCACCAGCGTGGCCAGGCTGCCCAGCAAAATATCCAGCGGGCCAAGAATATTGGCGCCAATTACTACAC
>CAYYOY010000021.1:0-12479 GCA_964473265.1 uncultured Oscillospiraceae bacterium | reverse complement strand
CGGCTATTTCGGGTTCGCGCGCGGCATTGAAAATGCGGGTTTGTCCCTCGGCCAGAACAGCGGCCAACATAATGTTTTCGGTTGCACCCACACTGGGGAAGGGCAGAGTTATGTCCGCACCATGTAGTTTATCCTTTATGCGGCAGTCCAGCAGCCCGTGGCTTTCTTCAATTTCTACCCCCAGACGGCGCAATGAAGCAAGATGCATATCAATGGGCCTTGGCCCAAGCTCGCAGCCGCCCGGCATGGAAACCACAGCACGCCCGTAACGTGCAACCACAGCACCTAAAAACACTATGGAGGAGCGCATTTCGCTCATAAGATTATCTGGAATACAGTAATCGCCACCCTGCCAATTTACAGAAATCACGCTGCCCTGGCGGCTGGTTGTACAGCCCAGGTATGCCAAAATGTTGCAGGCGGCGGTGACGTCTGTAAGATCTGGGCAATTATGTAATTCACATTCATCGCTCAGAAGGGCTGCTGCCAGGATAGGCAGTGCTGAATTTTTGGCTCCATGCATTTTTAGGCTGCCGCTAAGTTGGCGCCCACCCTCTACAAATAGTTTATCCATATTATGCTCCGCATCCTTTCCCCAATTTGGGTGCAAGGGGGATCTACCGCCCACCCGGCCGCCTACCCCGTTTTGCGCCTGTTGCGCGCACGGGCAAGGCCGCTGTTTGCACCACCGCTCTCCGTACTGTTTGGGCAAGCGCGGCAGCCCCTGCTGCCGGAGAGAGTGGCAAAGTGCAGTAAACCCTTGCAAGAGCATAGTATGCTGGCTGTGAATTGGCTGTGCAGAAGGCCGCAGAAAGGGCCGCGAAATTTTGTGTGTTTTTGCCCCTTAAGCTTGCAAAAGTGCCATGATTTCCTCGTAAATTCGTTGGTTTGCATCGGGAATAGCTACTTTTTTAGCATTCTCGCCCAGCTGTTCCAGACGGGAGGTATCGTCGGCAAGGTCGCGCACCAGCGCTGCCAGCCGTTTCCCCGAAAGCTGCTTTTCTTCAATTACAATAGCAGCGCCCGCTCTCTGCAGCACCATGGCGTTGTGGTACTGGTGGTTTTCGGCCACGTTGGGGCTGGGGATGAGAATAGAGGCCTTGCCGCAGGCGGCAAGCTCGCTTAGAGTAATGGCCCCCGCACGGCTGATGATAAGGTCGGCCGCAGCCAGGCAATCGGGCATATCGTGAATGTATTCGCGGATATCCAGGTGGGGGTTGTCCTGGGTGGTTACGCCACGCTGTTGTAGCAGCTGGGGCATAAGCTCGGTGCCGTAGGCACCGGTGGCATGTATGTGATGAATTTTGCCGCCCTTGTAATGGCCGGCAATTACGTCGGCAATGGCTTCGTTAAGGCGTCTGGCCCCCAGACTGCCCCCGAAGGAAAGCAGGCAGACACGCTCTCCCACGCCAAGGCGCTGGCGGGCACCCTGCCGGCTGCAGGTGATAATCTCTTGCCGGATAGGGTTGCCGGTTAGGATGTAGTTGCAGTTTTCGGGTAGATAGTCTTTGGCACTTTCCACCGCCAGCAGCAGCTTATCTACATGCTTGGCAAGCAGCTTGGTGGTAAGGCCGGGAAAGGCGTTTTGCTCGTGCGCCAGTGTTTTTATGCCCATTTGGGCTGCCTTGCGCAGAATGGGCCCGCTTACATAGCCGCCGGTGCCTATAACAAGGTCGGGGCTTTGCTCTTGCAGAATGCGCTTTGCCCTGCCGGAGGAAAGCGCCAAGCAGTAGGCCGAGCGCAGGTTGTATTTAATGTTGCGCCAGCTTATTTTTCGCTGCAGACCCATAATTTCTATAGGAAGAAAGGGGTAGCCCGCAGCAGGCACCAGCTTGGCCTCCATGCCGTTGGGGTTGCCAGCGAAGGCAATAACGGCCTCGGGGTGTTGGCTGCGAATGCTGCCGGCAATGGCCAGCGCCGGGTTGATGTGGCCGGCTGTGCCGCCACAGGCGAACAAGATACGCATGCTATTGCTCCTTTGGATGATGTTTGGTAGAGTGCGGCAGCTATTCCTTGGTAAGGCTGGTTTGGCGTGAAACCGCCAGAATAACCCCCATTTCGGCCAGCAGCATGGTGAGCGCCGTGCCGCCGTAGGAAAAGAAGGGCAGCGAAATGCCGGTGTTTGGAATGGTGTTGGTAACCACGGCAATGTTCAGCATGGCCTGTATGCCCACCTGCGAGGTAAGGCCCACCACCAGCATGGCGCCAAAACGGTCGCGGCAGCGGGCGGCAATTACAAAGCCGCGCCACACCAGCAGTGCAAATAGCACAATAATAAGCACCGCACCCACAAAGCCAAGTTCCTCACAAACAATGGCGTAAACGAAATCGTTCTGCGGTTCGGGCAGATAAAGATACTTCTGGCGCGATTGCCCTACCCCTACCCCCAGCAGACCGCCCGAGGCAATGGCATAGAGCGATTGCAGCGTTTGAAAGCCCAGGCCCTGTGGGTCGGAAAATGGGTCGAGCCAGTATTGAAAGCGGTCGGTGGCGTAGGCGATAATCTGAGGTATGGTGGCGGCAACGCCTATGCCCACCACCAGCACCGCCCCACCAAAGAGAAACCACTTTACGTTGGAACCGCCCACGAACATCATGATAGCGGCTATCATGCAAACCAGCACGGTACCCGAAAGGTGGGGCTCCAGCATAAGCAGAATTACAACCACACCAAGTATAGCGGCAAAAGGCAAAATGCCATATTTGAAGCTTTTCATCTTATTGTAGTTGGTGGCAATGATATGCGCAAATACCAACACAATGGCAAACTTGGCAATTTCCGAGGGCTGTATCGTGGTAAAGCCCAGGTTAATCCACCGGCGCACACCCTTCATCTTTGGCAGAAACAACACAATAATGAGCAGCAATGTGGTTACGCCCAGCAGCGGCCAGGCAAAGCGGCGGAGAATGTGGTAATCGAAAAGCGGAATAGCCAGCATGGCCGAAACACCCATGGCGGCAAACACCAGCTGGCGGGTAATGTGGTAGTAGCCGTTGCCGTAGTAGTAATACGCATAGGCATAGCTGGCTGAAAACATCATAACCAGACCGAGCGTAAGCAACAGCAGCACCAACACCAAAAAGGTGTAGTCGATGGCGCCTTTTTCTGCTTTTATGTTATTTGGGCGCGGCGGCTTCTTCATACATGGCTCCTTGGTTGATTAGTGGCGCGCGGCTACAGGCGTGTAACCGCAAATAAGGCAAAGGCCCCACCTAACGCGGTAATGGCCGAAAAGGCAAGCACAATGCGCACTTCGGTAACGCCACACATTTCAAAGTGGTGGTGGATAGGGCTCATTTTGAAAAGGCGCTTGCCGCCGGTGGCCTTAAAGTAGAGTACTTGTATAACCACCGAGGCACTTTCAATAACGTATACAATGCCAATGGGCACCAAAAACACCGGCAAACCTACGCCAAACCCCAGGGCACACACCATGCCGCCCAAAAAGAGCGAGCCGGTATCTCCCATAAAAACTTTGGCGGGGTAGAAATTCCACACCAGAAAGCCCACACAGGCAGCAGCCAGCGCAGTGGCCAACAGGCTAATTTCCCACAGGCGCAGCAGCATGGTAATAAGCATAAAGCTGCAGCCCACCACAAAGGTTACCGAAGCACACAGGCCGTCCAGGCCGTCGGTAAGGTTTACGGCATTTACAACGGCTACCATAACAAACACGGCAAAGGGGTAATAGAAAAAGCCCAATTCCCACTGGCCCAGCAGCGGGATGGAAATTCGGGTAGAGGTATCCCCGGCTATGTAGAGCCCAGCCAGGTAAACGCTCGAAACCAATGTTTGCAGCACCAGCTTCTGGGTGGCTGTAAGGCCCAGGTTGCGCCGCCGCACCACCTTGATGTAATCGTCTATAAACCCAATAAACCCGAAGCTAAGCGCCATAATAAGCCCAAAGAGCAGCTTATAGGCCATAATTTGGCTTTGCAGGGTTTGGCCCACCACACCGGCCTGCCGCGCCAAAAACCAGCCACAGGCAACGGCAAAGGGGATGCCTATAAGAAACATAAGCCCGCCCATGGTGGGGGTTCCCTGCTTGGACTGATGCCATTTAGGACCAATATCGAGAATGGTTTGGCCATATTTTAGCTTGCGCAGAAAGGGCACCAGCCATATACCCAGGATAGCCGTAAGGCCAAACGCGACTATGGCTGTAGTAAATGCCCATGAGTATTCCATTTAGTCTAACCCTCCTAATGCTTTTGCAACTTCCTCTAGCTTCATACCGCGGCTGGCTTTGAACCACAGCACATCCCCCGGGGCGGCGTAGCCCTGCAGCGCTTGTATGAGCTTTTGTTTCTCTATAAAGTGGTATACGTTTTGCATACCGGCGGCTGTTGCGCCTGCTGCGTATTGCGCTGCCTGTTCACCCCAGCAAAAGAGTGCGTCGGCAGCCTTTGCCGCCTGCTGCCCCACGCCGTAGTGGCTTTGGGGGGCATGGCTGCCCAGCTCTAGCATATCGGCAAGCACAGCAACCCGCCGGCCTTCTACCTGATATTGCGCCAGCGTTTGCAGTGCGGCGGCCATAGAATCGGGGCTGGCATTGTAACAATCCACAACGAACACCATATCATTTTTGTGTACAATATGCTGTCGCATTGCGGAGGGCGTATAATCTTCCAATGCCTGCGTGCAAAGCTTGGGCGCAAGGCCCAGCTGCTGCCCCACGGCAAAGGCAGCAAGCGCGTTGAGCAGGTTGTGCTGCCCGGCAGCGGGCAGGTGGGCTGGGTAATCGCTGCCCTGGTAGCGGATGATAAACCGGCAGTCCTCCTGGCCCATTTCCACACTGTGGCCGTAAACCTCTAGGCTGCTATCGCTTGTGCCGTAGCGCACTACTTTGAGCTCGGGCCGCTGCACGGTTGCCAGCAGGTCGTTATCGGCACAAAGGATAAGCGGTGCGCCGGGCGGCAGTGCATCGGCCAGTTCCAGCTTTGCTTTCAGAATATTCTCGCGGCTGCCCAGCTGTTCTATATGCGCCAGGCCAATGTTGGTAATAACCCCAATATCGGGCTTGGCAGCGCCGGCAAGGGTGGCAATTTCACCGGGGGCCGACATGCCCATTTCAATTACGGCGGCACGGTGGGCGGGGGTAAGCTCTAGCAGGGTTTTAGGCATACCAATTTCGTTGTTAAAGTTGCCCTGGGTTTTTAGGGTAGGCATGGCGGCCGAAAGCAGGCAGGCGATCATATCTTTGGTGGTGGTTTTTCCCACACTACCGGTTACCGCCACCAGTGCGAGGTGAAATTGGCTGCGGTAGTGGCCGGCAATATCCAGCAGGGCCTGCTGGGTGTTAGTAACCTGAATTAGTTTGTTGGTGGCTACGCCCGGCACAGGCCGGTGCACCAGTGCGGCAACAGCACCCTTTTCCAGCGCTTGGCCTACAAAGGCGTGGCCGTCGAAGCTTTCGCCCGCCAGTGCCACAAACAGGCAGCCGGGCGGTATTTGCCGGGAATCGGTAGAGAGCAGGGTTATCGTTTCCCCTCCTGCATAGCTGCTGCCGGCCCAGGCGGCCAGTTCCGAAAGCTTTGTCTTTTCCATGCTTGCCTCGCTTGCTCCTCGGCAGGCTAGTAGTTGCTATCCTGCAAAGGGGTGTGATATTGTATGTAGCTCTCTACAATCTCGCGTTCATCAAAGGGGATGGTTTCGTCCCGCAGCACTTGGTAGGTTTCGTGCCCCTTGCCGCACAACAGCAAGGTATCGCCGGGCTGCAGATGGTCGATTGCCCAGTAGATGGCCTCTTGCCGGTCTACACAGGTGTGGCAGGGGGTGCCGGGCAACAGGCCGGCTTGGGCCTGGCGGATGATTTCGGCAGGGTCTTCGCTGCGGGGGTTATCGGAAGTGAGCACTACAAAATCGGCCAGGCGTGCGGCCACTTGGGCCATTTGGGGGCGTTTAGTGGCATCGCGGTCGCCACCGCAGCCAAACAGAGCCACCACCCTTCCGGGGGCTTGCTGCTTTGCAGCTGTTAGAATTTTTTCTAAGCTATCGGGGGTGTGGGCGTAATCGCGTATAATTGTGTAATTGCTACCGCGGGCTAGTACCTCGGCGCGGCCCGGCACGCCCGGGCAGGAGGCAAGCGCCTCGGCTATCTGCTGTAAATCGAGCCCCAGAGCGGTGCAGCAGGCCGCCGCTGCCATAGCGTTGGCAACCGAAAAACGGCCCGGCAACCCCAGCCTTACCCGGGCTATCTGCCCATGGCCTACCAGCACAAAGGCGTTGCCGTCGGGCATGGGGCGAATATCCTTTGCTGTGAAATCGGCAGCGTCCTGCTCCAGCGAGAAGGTAAGCTTGGGGCAAGTGAGCTCACCGGCCAGCCTGCGGCCATAGGGGTCATCCAGGTTGAGCACGGCCAGACCGCAGTTTTCAAAGAGCAGCCGTTTGGCAGCGTAGTAGCTTTCCATGTCTTTATGATAATCCAGATGTTCCGGGGTGAGGTTTGTGAAAATGCCGGCCTCGAAAAAGCAGCCCTCCAGCCGGCGCTGGTGCAGCGCCTGGGAGGAAGCCTCCAGCACGGCGGCTTCGCAGCCTACGCTGCGCATTTGGTGAAAGATACCCTGCAGTTCCCATGCGTCGGGGGTTGTGTAGTGGGCGGGCAGTATCTGCCCGTCTATCTCATTTTGCACGGTACCTATAAGCCCTACCCGCATGCCCGCTTCGGAAAGGATGTGTTTTATAAGAAAGGTTACGGTGGTTTTTCCGTTGGTGCCCGTCACCCCTACCAGCCGCAGGCTTTGGGCGGGGTTGCCATAAAAGGCCGCGCACAGCAGCGCGTAGGCACTGCGGCTATTGCGCACACGAAATTGGTTGGGCAGGCCAGTATCGCGCTGCACTACCACCAACACAGCTCCTTTTTGCAGGGCTTCGCAGGCGTGGCAGTGGCCGTCGGTGCGGCAGCCCTGCAGGCAAACAAAAAGGTTTCCGGGCCGCAGGCTGCGGGTATCGCAAGTGATGCCGGTAATTTCTGTTTGGGGCGAAAGCTTTTCAACGTCCTCCTGCCAATGGGTGGCCTGGTCGGCAAGCGCCTGGCGCAACGCGGCAAAAAGCATAGCTGCCCCTCCTGATTGTAGCGTTATAGGCTGCAGGGGTGTATTAATCCTGCTGCTCTGTATCAATTATAGTTACGGTTACCACCGTGCCGGGTTCCACCTCCAACCCCGCTTCAGGGGTTTGTTTTACAGCAGTGGCGCCTGAAAGCTGTGCGTCCACACCGCTTATACGAATATTTAGGCCGCTGTTTACAATGCTGCGCATGGCCTGTTGGCCTGTCATGCCCACCACGTTGGGGATAAGTACATTGGTTGCTTGGGCCTCTTCTTCTGTATACAGTATGACCATGCCGCCACGGGGTATGCTTTGGCCGGCGGCGGGAATTTGGCGTACCACCGTACCGCCGCTGCCGATCACCCTGGCCTTGAGGCCCTTTTGTGTAAGGTTGGTTTGCGCGTCATGCGGCATTTGGGCTATGTAACTGGGCACCGAAATATCGATATTGGCAAGCTCTTCGGGGGTGTACTGCGGTTGTATGCCCATGTAGGGCAAAATATCGGCCAGTACACTGCCCACCACCGGCGCGGCAATTACCGAGCCAAACACATTGCGGACATAGGGTTCATCCAGCAGCACCAGCACGGCAACCTTGGGGTTATCCATGGGTGCCACACCCACGAAGGAAAGAATGTTCTCTTCCCTGCCCTGCGCCAGCAGATCAAGCTTTTGCGAGGTGCCGGTTTTACCACCCACCCGGTAACCGGGTATTTTGGCATTGCGGCCAGAGCCTTCTTTTACCACCATTTCCAGCAGAAGGCGCATGGTGGCCGAGCTTTCTTCCGAAAGTACCTGCCGTTTCACGGTGGGCTGCGTAGTAGAAAGAATATTGCCGTCGGAGTCGAGCACCTGTTTTACCACATAGGGCTGGTAAAGTTTGCCGCCGTTTACCGCGGCAGATACAGCCGTTATCATTTGAATAGGGGTTACCTTAAAGCTCTGCCCGAAGGAAACCGAAGCCAGCTCTACCCCACCGGGCTTGTTGAGCAAATTAAAGGGTTGGGTAAGGCTTTTATTATCGGCCTCGCCCGGCAGGTCAATGCCCGTGGGGCTATCCATGCCGAAGGCGGTGAAGAAATCGTAGTAGTTTTTGGCACCCAGCGCCGCACCTATCATCATAAAGGCGGGGTTGCAGGAATTTTGCATGGCCTGGGTAAAGTTTTGTGCCCCGTGCCCGCCCGCCTTATGGCAGCGAATGCGCACGCCGCTAACAATATGAAAACCGGGGCAGAAAAAATGGTCGTCCAGCTTGGTGGTGCCGGCTTCTACAGCCGCCGAAGCCGTAATAATTTTGGCAACCGAACCGGGTTCGTAGGGTTCGGCAATGGCTTTGTTGGCCCACTGCATAAACTGTTCCTGCCGCAGTGTTTCTTTATAGAGCTCGGCGTTCCCCGCTACGGCGGCCAGACGCTGCTGGGCAACCGGGTCGAGCAGTTTGAGGGGTTCGTTGGGGTCGAAATCGGGCTTGGTGGCCATGGCCAGTATGGCCCCGGTGTTTACGTCCATTACAATGCCGCAGGCACGGTTTTTAATCTGATGCTCGTTCACAGCGGTTTCCAGGTTTTTTTCTAAAAAGTGCTGAATGACTTCGTCGATGGTGAGCACAATGGAATTGCCGTCCTGGGCCTCGAACATTTCGGTATAGCGGAAGGGCATATCTTTGCCCAGGGCGTTCTTGGCCGACACCACCCGCCCGGGTGTGCCGCTGAGCACCTTGTTGTAGTAGGCCTCCAGCCCGTAGGCACCCTTGTTTTCACTGCCGGTAAAGCCTATAAGCTGGGCGGCAAAGTTGCCGTAGGGGTAGTAGCGCTTGGTGTCTTCTTCAAGATTTACACCCTTTAGCTTGTGTTGGCTAATGAAAGCCAGCACAAGGTCGGCGGTGGGTTTATCAATTTTTTGTTTAATAATTTGATAGTAGCTGCGCTTGTTGGAGCCACGGTCAATGATAAGCTGGCGGTCTACCTGCAGAATTTCTGAAAGGTTGTCGGCAATGAGGGTTAGTTCTTCCTCATTAATTTCGGCGGGAGAGATAAACACTGTCCACACCGTGGCACTTTTTGCAAGCACCTTGCCATTGGTATCGTAAATTGTACCGCGCTCGGCACTAATAGCCGTTGTGCGCAGCTGTTGTGCAACGGCACGCTGCTTGTAAATTTCGGAATTGGTAAATTGCAGCTTAAAAAGCTGCCAAATGAGCAGGCCGCCCCCCAGCACAGTGATAAGGCCGGCAACCGCAAGCATTTTTAGGCGCATTTCATTCCCGGGAGATTTCGGCATAATAGGGTTTCCTCCGCAGTTGGACTAATAAAAGCAGCAAAGCAGCCGCCGTTTTGCCTGCGCCTTGTGCTAGGTGTGCATGGCGTTTGGTGTTTGTCGACAGAATGCTGGGTAGTATATACCCTATATGTATTGTATTTACGTCTTTGGTATTTCATACGAGTGTTTGTAGAAAAAGGGGGAGGGGTTGTCCTTTCCGTCTTGCTTTACTGCTGCAGCAGGCCGGCCATCCACTGCCATACACTCTCGGGCGAGGCCGATTGACGGCGCACCACCTGGTCGCCCTGGCTCATATTTACATAGGTTATCTGGCTGGGGTCGGGCTTGCCAAGGCCCAAGCGGGCTGAAGCAGTCTCTTCCAGTACCCGCAGGCTCATGCGGCTTTCCAGATGGCTTTGCAGGCGCACGGCGTCACCTTCCAAAATGCGTATCTGCTGGTTGGTTTTCTCTATTTGATTAGAAAGGTCGGTAAGGGCCAGCTGCGACGAAATGTTGCAGGCCACAAGCACCACCAAAATTAGCGCAATGGAAACCGCCTTAAGCAGCGTAAATAGCCCGGTTTGTGCCTGAGGCGCAGGCTTGGGCTTAACCACCCGCAGCCTGGGGGGCTGCTGCACCTCTTCGTGTGCTTCAAAACGCGATAAATCGTAGGCGACGTTGTTCCTGTATTGCATAAGAGTAGCCTCCTTTGTAAGCTTCAGGGGGTATTTAATGAGTTCTATAGTTTTTCCAGCACACGTAGCTTGGCCGAATGGCTGCGCTTGTTTTCTTCCAGCTCTTGTGGGCTGGGCAGAATAGGTTTTTTGCTCACCAGCCTGGCCTTTGGCGTTTGGCCACAGGTGCAAACCGGAAAGCTGGGCGGGCAGATACACCCGCGGCAAAACTCGGCAAACTGCTGCTTGACCATTCGATCTTCCAGCGAGTGGAAGGTGATGATAGCCATGCGCCCGCTTGGCTTTAGGCATTCAAAACCCGCTTGTAATGCGGTGGCTAGGCTTTGCAGTTCCTGGTTTACTTCCATGCGGATAGCCTGGAAGGTGCGCTTGGCAGGGTGGCCGCCCTGGTTGCGGGCCGGCGCCGGAATAGCGGCCCGAATGCAATCTACCAGCTCAAAGGTAGTGGTAAGGGGGGCCTGCTCGCGCTGCCGGCAAATGACACTGGCAATGCGGCCGGCAAAGCGTTCTTCGCCGTACACACGAAGTATGCGGGCGAGCTCGCCGTGGGAATAGGTGTTTACCACATCGTAGGCCGAAAGGCCACTGCCACTCATGCGCATATCCAGCGGGGCTTCTTGGCTGTAGGAAAAACCGCGTTCAGGGGTATCCAGCTGGTGGGAAGAAACCCCGAGATCCAGCAGAATGCCGTCTGCTCCTGTTAGCCCCATGCGGGATAATACAGAAGAAATTTCGGCGAAATCGGCTTGCACCACCTGTGCACAGGCTTGTCCCGAAAGGCGTTGCGTGCATACGGCAATGGCCTGGGGGTCTTTATCCAGGGCCAGCAGCCGCCCGGTGGTAAGCTGTGCGGCAATGGCGCCGGAATGCCCACCGCCACCGGCCGTGCCGTCAATATAAAGGCCGTCGGGGCGTATGGCCAGAGCCTGCAGGCACTCTTGCAGCAACACCGGCGTGTGGGAAAATTCCATAGCAGCCGCCTTTCGTTGGAGTGGGATGTTTGCTATAACTAAAAGCGCCAAGGGCGCGGTGAATGCTGTTCCCCCGGCAGGCTGCAGTGCCCTTCGCCCACAGACGCGCCGGAGGGGGTATAAGGAGGAGGAAATATCGCAAGCAGCGGCTGCAAGTAAGCAAGCAACTGCCGGTTACGCACATTAGAAGCCCAGGTTTTCCATTTCCCGGGCAATTTGCTCGGGCGAAAGCTGGTTGTTGTTTTCATCCCAGCGCTGCTTTTCCCAAATTTCTGCGCGGCTGCCCACGCCGGCAACAATAATATCCTTTTCCAAGCCGGCATGCTCGCGCAGGTTTGCGGGAATAAGAATTCTGCCCTGTTTGTCGGGCTGCACCTCGGCAGCACCCGAAGATAAAAAGCGCTGCACATTGCGCGATTGGCTCAGCGGCAGGGCTGCCAGCCGCTCTTCAATTTTTGCCCATTCGGCCAGCGAATAGACGAAAATGCAGCCGTCCAACCCCTTGGTAAGGATGAAGCTTTCGCCCAGCTCCTCGCGCAGACGTGCGGGGAAGTTTAGGCGGCCCTTAGGGTCGATGCTATAGAGATATTCGCCTGTCATCTCCCCTTGCCCCCTTTGCGCGGGTTTTTCACCCACTTCTCCCCACTTTTAACCACTTTATCTAATATTATACACAGCAAGTAAGAAATTGGCAAGGCTTTTTGGTAAAAAAAGGTGCCATATTTTGGCAAACATTTGTTCTTATTCCCGCATCTTGAAACTTGCAGCAACCACGAGCGCCAGTATAGCAATAAATAGCATTTGGCCTACTTTGTTGCTATCGCCCGTAGGAGGTGAAGGCCCTTTTTCCGGCGGGGCCTGTGGCTTCGATGGCGAGGGTGTTGGCCCCCCTTCGGCAGCAAATACTCTGGGGATGTGAAACCATGCTTCAAATGTATCGTCGCTACTTGGCGTGTGTATGGTGTATGTTAAAGAGGTTGGCCTATTGGTGGAATATTCTAATCTATTGCTGTCCACAATGCTACCGCTTGCTTGCTTGCTGTTGAAGCTAATTTTGTATGCCAATGTATAACGAAAGGCGTAATTCCCTTCGGCAATAGGTTGCGGGGGTATATTGCTATCGAGTAAATCCCACATAAGTGTTTGATCTTCAGCAGAATAGCCCACCCCAGCAAAGCTTGTTCCGGCTTTACCGTTTAGGCTCACCAGCCCCTTATAGGTAATTCCGTCATTCATGGGGTCTTGCACAAACCAAAACGATTGATTTCTTTCTAAGTCCTTTGCTATTTCTTCAAAGGAGGCAATGAGATCCTCAAGGTTATTGGCTTCAAAAAAGTAATCTGGCTGGCTTGCAATGTTATACATGACAAACTCTGCCCGTAAGCGTTCCTGTGTTGGAGTGGTGTTTCCGTAGGCAAATATGGTAAACAGTTTTGCTCCCTCGTCTTCGGCGATAAGGCCTTCGGATATGGTTGCCAACAAATCGTTTTGCTCTTTATCGCT
>CAYYOY010000020.1:8091-12662 GCA_964473265.1 uncultured Oscillospiraceae bacterium | reverse complement strand
AAAAGCGGATAAGGCCATGATTCGCAGTTGCTATTTTTTATTTAAATTTTATGCTATAATGTGGAAAATGCAAAAAAGGCTAAGCAAAGGGGGCCGAACTGTGCTGAAGCTGTTTTTGGTGGAAGACGAAATTGTGGTGCGCGAGGGCATAAGCAAAAATATCGATTGGCGGGGCAACGGCTTCGATTTTGTGGGCGAAGCCTGCGACGGCGAGCTAGGTTACCCCCTGATTAAAAAGCTTCAGCCCGATATTCTCATTGCCGATATTAAAATGCCCTTTATGGACGGCCTAGAGCTAAGCCGTCTGGTAAAGAGCGAAATGCCCTGGGTAAAAATTATTATCCTAACCGGCTACGACGAATTCTCCTATGCCAAACAGGCGATCGACATTGGAGTTACCAGCTATTTGCTCAAACCCTTTTCGGGGCAAAAGCTGCTGGAAGCCGTGCAACAGGTGGCCAAAATTATTCTAGAAGAAAAAGAACAAAAAGAGATTGTTGAGCGCTATAAAAAAGAACGCATGGATTTCGAGCAGCTGGAACAAAGCACCTTTTTTGAAGACCTAGTTTCTCGCCGGCTGCCGGTTTGCGATACTATTGAACGGGGCAGAAAGCTGGCGCTGGAGCTTACCGCAAACTGCTACAATATTGTGCTCTTTAAGGTGTTTTGCCAGGGTGTGGAGGAAGACAAAAGCTACTGTGAAGATACCGTAGCAGCCGGCAATGAACTGCTGGAGCTCTTTTGGGGCATGGAGCATGTGCTTGTTTTCAACCGCAACACCGAGGGCTATGCTCTGCTGCTGAAAGGTGAAAGCATTCATGCGGTGAAACAGCTTGCCGCAGATTGCGCCAAAGGCCTGCAGGGCATAGTGGCCGGCTATGAAGAGCTTGCCTATTTTGCCGGCATCGGCGAACCTGTAGTGCGTCTAAGCGAGCTGGCAAAGTGCTTTGAAGGGGCCAACCGGGCCTTTGCCTTCCGGTATATCCTGGGCGAAAACCAAGTGGCATACGCCGACCAATCTCCCATTGGGCTGCCTGGCCAGCCGCTGGATATCAGCTTTACAAGCATCAACGCTTCCAAGCTGGATAAAAAGACCATCGAACGGTTTTTGCGTAGCGGCAGCCAGCAAGCCGCCGACCCTTTTATTGATGATTATTTAGACAGCATTAATTTTCTAAAAATAGAATCGTATCTCTTCCGGCAATACATAACCATTGATATACATATTGCCATTCTCGCTTTTATTGAAGAGCTGGGCTACAGCAAAACTGAATTTGTAAGCAGTTGCGGAGATATTAGCAAAAACCTGCAAATTCTCAATTCTGCCCAACAAACCAAAGATTATTTGAAAACCATGCTGCGCAAGGCCATTGCAATACGCGATAGCATTTCGGGCAAAAAATATAGCAGCGTTCTGCAGCTTGCCACAGAATACATTGCTCAAAACTACAACAACCAAGAACTTTCGCTCAACACTGTGGCCGCCAGTGTAAATATTAGCCCCAACCATTTTTCCACCATATTTCACCAGGAGCTGGGGCAAACCTTTATTGCCTACCTTACCGAGCTGCGTATGCAAAAGGCAAAGGAACTGCTGCGTTGCTCTTCTATGAAGGCGGCCGAAATTGCCTATGCTGTCGGTTACAAGGACGCACACTATTTCAGCTATCTGTTTAAGAAAATGCAAGGCTGTACTCCCATGGAATTCCGTGCCAGAAAGGAGTAAAAATGGGTATGAAGCTCAAGCGTCTTCAGCATATGTCGCTAAGTGCAAAACTAAAGCTTTATTTTGCCGCCATCCTGCTGCCGCTAGCGGGACTGGTGGTTTTTTTGCTTATTTCCCTGGTGCAATATAGCGAACGCTACAACCAAATTATCAATAATGTAACACTGGCCAGCGGCTTTAACTTTAACTTTAAGCCCACGCTCGATTATAAAATGTACCAATATGTAGCCAGCGGTAAAGATCTACCCGAATTTTACCCGTTTGGCGATATTGAAGAAGCCCAGCAGCTGGTAAACACCCTAAAGCTTACCACCACCAAAAGCGAAAGCTTGGGCCTTATTTGGGATATAAGCCAATTTTTAAGCAACCTAAAAATACGGGTGGAAGAGATTTACCAAACCAATGGCTATGATAACCGCATAAACATGCTGGAAAACAACGTTTACATACTCACTGAGCTTATTAAGGACAAAATGTCGGAATACATCTACCAGGAAACCCGCTATCTGGCCGACCTGCAAAAGGTGACGCAGGATGAAATTTTACGGGCTATCCGCATCATTATTCTTACCTCGGGCGGGCTGCTTTGCTTTTTGTGGCTACTTGCCGTGCGAACGGCCAACAGCATTACCCAGCCGCTACAGCAGCTTTGCGAAAGCACCCGCAAAATAGGCTCGGGAGATTTTACCATTCGTCAAATAGAAAGCACCAACGACGAAATTCAAACCTTGAGCGACAGCTTCGACCTTATGGCCGAACGTATCAGCACGTTGCTTAGCGATGTAAAGCAAGAGCAGGTAAACCTGCGCAAAACCGAGCTTAAGCTGCTGCAGGCACAAATTCACCCCCACTTTTTATATAACACGCTGGATACCATTGTGTGGCTTTCAGAAGACGGCAAAAACCGCATGGTGGTAAACCTCGTCACCTCTCTTTCAAACTTTTTCCGCACCGCCCTTAGCAGCGGACGTGATTTTATCAGCATCCGCGAAGAGGCGCTGCATGTGCGCAGCTATTTGGAAATTCAGCAGGTGCGCTACCACGATATTTTGGAATACCAGTTGCTCATTCCCGAAGAGCTGTATGAGTATTCCATCCTAAAGCTTACCCTACAGCCCATTGTAGAAAATGCCCTCTACCACGGCATTAAGGGCAAGCGGGGCAAGGGCAGAATTACCATAACCGGCGCGCTGGAAGCCGATACCATCCGCTTTGAAATTGCCGACGACGGAAAAGGCATGGAAGCGCAAGAGCTGGAAGGGCTGCGGCAATCGTTGCTGGCCACCGGCCGGCGCAGCGGTTTTGGGTTAAAAAATGTAAGCGAACGCATTGCCTTAAACTACGGCCGCGAATACGGCATACAGCTGCAAAGTACTCCCGGCCAGGGCACGATTGTAACCGTAACCATCCCACAACAAAAAAACACACTGCAATCATAAAAAATTAACCTTGTGCTGGTATTGCGTAATATTCTCAACCAAACACCAAAATTATTTTATTGCCGCCCTGTATAAAATCAATATAATGGTAATTGTAGGAAAGGTTTTTTAAAACCTTACACACGACACTTTGACAGTAGGGAGGACAAAAAATGAAAAAATTCCTAAGCTTTTTCCTCGTTGCCACCATGTTGGTAACCGTATTGGCCGGCTGCACAACCCCGCCCGCACAGCCCGCATCCCCCGCAGGTGATACACCCCCCGCTTCGGACGCCGGCAAGAGCCTGATTACCGTTGGATATGCCCAGGTAGGTGCTGAATCTGACTGGCGCACAGCCAACACCAAATCGTTTAAGGATACCTTTACAGAAGCCAACGGCTACAAACTTATTTTCGACGACGCACAGCAGAAGCAGGAAAACCAAATTAAGGCTATCCGCAACTTCATTCAGCAGGGCGTTGACTACATAGTACTGGCCCCCGTTGTAGAAACCGGTTGGGAAACCGTTCTTGGCGAAGCCAAGCAGGCCGGCATTCCCGTTATCCTTTCCGACCGTATGGTTAGCGTAACCGACGATTCTCTCTACACCTGCTGGGTAGGTGGCAACTTCCTGAAGGAAGGCCACGACGCTGGCGACTGGCTGGCTGCTTATTTGAAGAAGCTGGGCAGAGATAGCGAAGAAATCAACATCGTTCTGCTGCAGGGCACCATTGGCGCTTCCGCCCAGGTAGGCCGTACACAAGGCTTTGAAGAGAAGGTAGCCGAAAATTCCAACTGGAAGCTGCTTGCCAAGCAGACCGGCGAATTCACCCAGACCAAGGGCCAGGAAGTTATGGAATCCTTCCTGAAGGCTTACCCCAAGATTGACGTTGTAGTTGCCGAAAACGACAACATGGCCTTCGGCGCCATCGACGCCATCAAGGCAACCGGTAAGGTACCCGGCAAGGATATCATTATTGTTTCGTACGACGCAGTAAAGGCAGCCTTTGAATCTATGATTAAAGGCGACATGAACTGCTCGGTAGAGTGCAACCCGCTGCACGGCCCCCGCGTATCTGAAATTATTGGCAAACTGGAAAATGGCGAAAAGGTTGACAAAATTCAGTATGTTGTTGAGCTGGTTTACGACCAAGACAACGCAGCCGCTGAAATGCCCAAGCGCCTGTACTAATCGCTTATAGCAACTAAGGCTTTAATACGCTCTCCTTAAAATGTAGCACCCTATACCAGAATGGGCCGGAGGCAGCCATGCGGCGGCTTTCCGGCCCATTCTCTAAAAAATTATTGCACTGTTTTTTCCGCCTGCGGCGGAGCAAACGAAAACTGCTCTTGAAATAGTCTATAGAAAGAAAGGTGGGAGGAACGTGGCAAATGAAGTTTTAAAGATGCGCGGTATCAGCAAACA
>CAYYOY010000020.1:0-8081 GCA_964473265.1 uncultured Oscillospiraceae bacterium | reverse complement strand
CCCCGGTGTACAAGCGCTGGATAAAGTAGACTTTACCCTTTGCGCGGGCGAAATACATGCGCTTATGGGTGAAAACGGCGCAGGCAAATCTACCCTTATTAAAGTGCTTACCGGCGTTGAAGAGCTGGATGAAGGCGAAATTACTATAGCGCGCGTGCCACACCCCATAATTAACCGCTTCCCGCAGGAAGCGCAGGCCAACGGCATTAGCACCGTTTACCAGGAAGTAAACCTTTGCCCCAATCTTTCGGTGGCAGAGAATATTTTTATTGGCCGTGAACCCATGAAAATGGGCTGTATCGACTGGAAAGCAATGAATGCCAAAGCGGAAAAGTTACTTACCGATTTAAATATAGATGTAGACGTTACCTTGCCGCTGGAAAACTATTCGGTGGCTATTCAGCAAATGGTTGCAATTGCCCGTGCCATTGATATTTCTTGCGATACGCTTATATTGGATGAACCCACCTCCAGCCTGGATGAAAACGAGGTGGAAAAGCTCTTTAGCGTAATGCGAAAGCTGCGCGACCAGGGCAAGGGCATTATATTTGTCACCCACTTCTTAGAGCAGGTTTATAAGGTGTGCGATAAAATTACCGTGCTTCGCAATGGCAAGCTGGTGGGCGAATACACCGTGGAAAGCTTGCCCCGGGTGCAGCTGGTAGCTAAAATGATGGGCAAAGAACTGGACGACCTGGCCGCCATTAAAAACACCGACGCACAAAGCAGCGACCAAGACCAGCGCGAGGTTGCCGTAAGTGCCAAAAACCTGTTTAAGGCCGGTACCATTAAGCCTTTCGATCTGGATGTGCACAAGGGCGAGGTTGTGGGGCTTACCGGGCTGTTGGGCTCGGGTCGCTCTGAGCTGATCCGCACCATTTTCGGCGCTGAAAAGCCAGATGGCGGCGAGCTATATGTTAAGGGCGAAAGGGTGCATATTAACGCCCCCATAGACGCTATTAAGTTGGGCTTTGCCTACCTGCCCGAAAACCGTAAGGAAGAAGGTGTGGTGGCCGACCTTACAGTGCGCGAAAACATTATGCTTGCCCTGCAGGCTAAGCGGGGTGCCTTAAAGCTGCTAAGCGCCAAAGAACAAGAGGAATTCACCCAAAAGTACATTGACCTGCTGCAAATTAAAACCGCTTCTATAGAAACGCCTATTAAGCAGCTAAGCGGCGGCAACCAGCAAAAGGTTATTCTGGCTCGCTGGCTGCTTACCAACCCCGATTTTCTTATATTGGACGAACCCACCCGCGGCATAGATGTAGGCACTAAAACCGAAATTCAAAAGCTGGTGCTCAGCCTGGCAAACGAGGGTGTTTCTGTGGTGTTTATCTCTTCTGAAATTGAAGAAATGCTGCGCACTGTAAGCCGTGTAGGTGTACTGCGCGACCACGAGAAGGTAGGCGAGCTGGATGGCGATCAGCTTTCTCAGGATAATATCATGCGGGCCATTGCCGGCATGAGCAAAGAGCCTGCCGCCCAGAAAGGAGTGAGCTAAATGACGAAGAGCTTCTTCAAAAGGCTCACGAGCTACCAGCTGTTTTTCCCGTTTGTTTGCCTTGCCCTTGTGCTGCTGTTTAACATTATAAAAACGCCCGATTTCTTTAACATTACCATTAAGAATGGTGTGTTTTACGGCTACATCATCGATATTATCAACCGCTCCAGCGAGCTTGTTATTCTTGCCGTGGGCATGACACTGGTGGTGGCCGCTTCAGCCGGTACCGATATTTCAGTAGGTGCTGTAAGCGCGGTGGCCGGTGCGGTGTGTATTTTTGCACTAGGTTCCGGTTCAAGCTATCAAATTCCATACTTCTGCGGGCTGCTGCTGGCCATGCTGGCCGGCGCGGTGTGCGGTGCCTGGAACGGCTTTTTGGTAGCTAAAATGAAAATTCAGCCCATGGTTGCCACTCTTATTCTTTTTACCGCAGGCAGGGGTATTGCCCAGCTTATTACCCAGGGGCAAATTCTCTATGTCCGGGTAGAGAGCTATAAAACTCTGGGTTCCTTCATTCCCGGCATTCCTCTGCCCACCGCGGTGTTTGTGGCGGCCTTCATGGTGCTTATCACCCAGTTTATTCTTAAAAAGACCGCTTTGGGGCTTTACATACAATCGGTGGGCATTAACAAAAAGGCCAGCCGCATTGTGGGGCTTAATTCCGATTTCATTATTTTTCTGGTGTATACCTTCTGCGGCTTTTGCGCCGGGGTTGCCGGGCTTATCATTACCTCGCGGGTATACTCTATAGACGCCAACAACGCCGGCCTTAACCTAGAGCTGGATGCCATTTTGGCGGTAGCGCTGGGCTCCAACAGCTTGGGCGGCGGCAAATTTACGCTAGCCGGCAGCGTGATCGGCGCTATTACCATTCAGGCGCTTACCACCTCGCTATACGCCATGAGGGTTACAGCCGACCAACTGCCCATTTACAAAGCTATTGTGGTGGTTATTATTGTTTCGCTGCAATCGCCCGAGCTTAGAAAGTTCTTCAGCCAGCTAAAGCTTAAGCTGCAGAGCAGAAAGCAGGTGAGCGCATGAAACTAGGTAAAAAGCTTACCAGCAAAACCGGCTTTCTTATGCTTATTACCATGCTGCTGTTTGTGGCAATGTATGGTGCGGGCATGGTTATTTTCGCCGATAAAAACTTTGGCAACCTGCAGGTGTTTCTTAACCTTTTCATTAGCAACGCCGGCCTAATTACCGCCGCCATGGGCATGACCATGGTGCTTATTACCGGCGGCATTGATATTTCGGTAGGCTCGGTAGTGGGCGTAACCTGCATGATGCTGGCCTGGATGATGGAAAAGCAGAATATAAGCATGGGCACCGCCACTGCTATTGTGCTGCTGTTTGGCATTGTCTTTGGGTTTGTGCAGGGCTTTTTGGTGGCTTACCTGAAAATTCAACCCTTTATTGTAACGCTGGCCGGCATGTTTTTTGCCCGGGGGCTTACAGCGGTAATTAGCTCTGAAATTATAAGCATAAGCAACCCGGCCTTTCTGGCCCTTGCCAACATGAAGTTTTACCTGCCCTTTGGCGCGGTTGCCAACCGCAAGGGCGAGCTCATTTACCCCTACATTTACCCCAGCGTGCTAATAGCGCTGTTTGTAATGGTGGTGCTGTACGTTGTGCTGCGCTACAGCAAATTTGGCCGTTCGGTTTATGCGGTGGGCGGCAACGAACAGTCCGCCTTGCTTATGGGCCTGAACGTGCGCCGCATTAAGCTCTGGGTGTATGTAATCAATGGGTTTATCGCTTCGCTGGCAGGCTTTGTGTTCTGCCTAAATTCCTGCGGCGGCTTTGTGGAGCAAGCGCGCGGCTTTGAGATGGAGGCCATTGCTTCGGCGGTTATTGGCGGTACGCTGCTCAGCGGCGGCGTGGGCAATGTTATCGGCAGCCTGTTTGGGGTGCTCATTAAGGGCACCATTGAAACCTTCATCACCTTTAACGGTACGCTTTCTTCCTGGTGGACCAAAATTGTAATCGCCGCCCTGCTGTGTTTCTTCATTGTGCTGCAGAGCCTGTTTGCCAAGGCAAGTTCCAAAAAGGCAAGCCCGGCAAAGGCACAAGACACTGCAAAAGCAAACAACTAACAGCGTTTCCTCCTATTTGCCCGCCAGCGTTTTCATTGCGCTGGTGGGCTTTTTATGTTTTGGGGCCGCAACCGGGAATGCTGTAAGGTGGAAGAAAAATCTTACCATTTCTCCCAAGCTATGGAATAATATTTCAGAGCAACTTTCTGCCTGCTCGGCAAATCTTCGCGGAAAGGCCTTGGCACGAAGTGTAACGAAAGCGCGGTGACAGTATGATAAAAAAACTATATTGCAGAACCTTTCAAAAAGCGATGTATGCAGGCTCGTATTTGCTGCCCTGGCGGGAGCCGAAAATAGTAAAAAACAACCAAGAACTGGCGGCAATATGCAAAGAAAGGGGCATTGCCAAACTGCTTGTGGTTACCGACGCCGTGCTGGCCGGCCTAGGGCTGATGAACCCGCTTTTAGAGGTTCTTGAGGCAAACAATATAGCCTACACTATATACGACCAAACCACCCCCAACCCCACCACCCAAAATGTAGAGCAGGCCCTGGCTGCCTATAAGATGGGCGGCTGTCGAGCCATTATTGGCTTTGGTGGCGGCAGCGCCATAGATTGTGCCAAGGCAGTTGCTGCGCGTCTGGCAAAACCCAACAAAAGTGTAAACCAACTAAAAGGGCTATTTAAAATATTAAAACGAACACCCACTACCTTTGCCATTCCCACCACTTCGGGCACAGGCAGCGAGGCCACCGTGGCAAGCGTAATTGTAGACCCGCAAACCCACCATAAGTACGCCATTAACGACCTCTCGCTCATTCCCCACTATGCCATGCTGGATGTAAACCTCACCCTGGGTTTGCCCCCGCACATAACCGCCACCACCGGCATGGACGCTCTAACCCACGCAGTGGAAGCCTACATAGGCCACAGCAACACCCGCAAAACCCGAAAATGCGCCGAAGAGGCCGTGCAACTTATTTTTAAATATCTTGAAGCAGCGTATGCCGACGGTGGCAACCTGCAGGCCCGAGCTGCCATGCAGCGGGCAAGCTACCTTGCCGGTGTGGCCTTTACCCGGGGCTATGTGGGGAATATTCACGCCGTTTCGCACGCGATAAGCGGGCGGTACGGCACGGCGCACGGGCTTGCCAATGCTGTGGTGCTGCCGGTAGTGTTGGAATATTATGGCCCGGCGGCCGAAAAACCGCTGGGTAGGCTGGCACAACTGGTGGGGTTTGGCTCTGCACAAGCGCTTGTGGAAGAAATAAAGGCAATGAATGCGCGCATGGGTATTCCCGAGCAGCTAGACGGCATACGAGAAGAGGACTTTACCAGCCTTGCCACCTATGCCGAAAAGGAAGCCAACCCCCTCTACCCTGTTCCCGTATTATTTACTATAGACGATTTTAAGCAGATACTATGCAAAGTGAGGGGTGACGTGTAATGACAACCGCCGAAATTGTAGCGGCCCAACATGCCTTTTTTGCCACCAACCAAACCAAGCCTGTGCAGTGGCGGCTGCAAAAGCTGAGGGCGCTGCAGGCGTCTATTCGGCGGCACGAGCAGGATATTCTTAACGCCCTGCAGGCCGACCTTGGCAAGGCGCATTTTGAGGGCTATGCCTGCGAGGTGGGCATGGTGCTGGACGAGCTTGGCTACTGCATTCGCCACACCAAGGCTTGGGCACGGCCCAAGCGGGCGCATACACCGCTGGTGCATTTTCTTTCGCACAGCAAAATTTATAGCGAGCCCTACGGCGTTGTGCTGGTAATGGCACCCTGGAACTACCCCTTTTTGCTTTCGATGGAACCGGTTATCGGTGCTATTTGCGCCGGCAACTGTTTCGTGCTTAAACCCTCGGCCTACTCTAAACACACTTCTAATATCTTAAGGGGAATCGTTTCAGAGGTGTTTGAAGAAAACTGCGGTGCGGTTATTTTAGGCGGGCGGGAAGAAAACAAGGCACTGCTGGAACAGCGGTTCGATTACATATTCTTTACCGGCAGCACCGATGTGGGCAAAACGGTTATGCAGGCGGCAGCCCGGTATCTAACCCCTATTAGCCTAGAGCTGGGCGGCAAAAGCCCCTGCATAGTGGACGAAACGGCCAACATTCCACTGGCGGCCAAGCGCATTGTGTGGGGCAAGTTCCTAAATGCCGGACAAACCTGCGTAGCGCCCGATTATCTATATGTGCATGAGAGTGTGAAGCAAGCACTGGTTGCGGAAATGCTTCGCTGTATTAAGATAGCCTATGGCCAGCACCCGCTGCAAAACGACGAATACCCCAAAATGATAAACGAAAAGCACTTTGCTCGCGTCTGCGGCCTTATGCAGGGCGAAAAAGTACTTTACGGCGGCCAAAGCGACGCTGCCTCCCACAAAATTGCCCCCACCCTACTGGATGATATCACCTGGGAAAGCCGTGTAATGTGCGAAGAAATTTTTGGCCCTGTGCTGCCGGTGCTCACCTTTGGCAGCTACGATGAAATCATCCCCATTATAAAATCAAAGGATAAACCGCTGGCGCTCTACCTGTTTACAACCTCAAACCGCTATAAGCAGCGGGTGCTGGGCGAGCTTTCTTACGGTGGCGGCTGCATTAACGATACCATTGTGCACTTGGCAACCTCGCACATGCCCTTTGGTGGGGTGGGCGCTTCGGGCATGGGTAGCTACCATGGCAAATATAGCTTCGATACCTTCTCGCACAAAAAGAGTGTGCTTACAAAATCGAACCTTTTAGATGTTTTTATCCGCTATGCCCCCTACAAAGACCATATGAAGCTGCTAAAAATGTTGTTGAAATGAGGAAATGAAATGCTGACCACCATACTTTTCGATCTAGACGGCACCCTGCTGCCCATTCATCAAGAAACCTTTGTAAACACCTATTTTGCCGAGCTGGTAAAGCGCTTTGCCCCCCATGGCTATAGCAAAGAGCAGCTTATCGGATCCGTTTGGGCCGGCACTAAGGAAATGATTCTAAACGACGGCAGCCGCACCAATTACGATGCCTTTTGGGATAAATTTGCCCAGCTGCTGGGTGCAGATGTACTGAAACACCTGCCGGAATTTGAAGATTTCTACGCCCGGGAATTTCACATTGTAAAAAACTTGCTGCCCGAAGGCTATTCCATTCGCGGCCTGCTGGATGCCCTAAAAGCCAAGGGCTTTACCCTTGTGCTGGCAACCAACCCCATTTTCCCGCGGGTTGCTTCGGTTTCGCGCCTTTCATGGATAGGAGCAAGCATGGACGATTTCGCCCACGTTACCACCATGGAAAACAGCTATTTCTGCAAGCCCAATTTGGAATATTACAAAGCTCTTTTTAAAACCATTGGCAAAGCCCCCGAGGAATGCCTAATGGTGGGCAACAACGCCCTTGAGGATATGTGTGTTTCGGCCCTGGGCAGCAAGGTGTTCCTTGTTACCGAGCACTTGGAAAATGAAAGTGGCAGCGATATTTCGCTCTACCCCCAAGGCAATTTTGACGATTTGCTGGCCTATATTGAGCAAAGCACTGCGGTCTAACGGTCTAACCCCGTAGTAAGGGCCAAATGCTGAATAGCCTACCTGCGAAACAGCGCAACATAACCCCTGCTAAGAGGTGCTCCTCTTTGCCGGTTAATGTTGTGCTTTTCTTTTTTCTGCCCAGGTATATATGCACAACTTTTCTGCAGCTACAGGGAATCGTTTCCATACCCCTAAGTTCCCCTATAAAACTGTTGACAAATATATCGGCAAACGTTATAACGGCCTCGAATATAACGGAGGAGGATAGTATTATGCCAGACAACATGGAACACATTGCCCTAACCGAAGGTGTGTATTACATTTTGCTTTCTCTCTACACACCCTTGCATGGGTATGGCATTATGCAGAAAGTGTACACCCTTTCAAACCACAGGGTAAAGCTTGCGGCAGGCACGCTTTACGGCGCGATAAGCACCATGCTTGAAAAAAGCTGGATACAAGCCCTGCCCGGCCAAGGAGACAGCCGTAAAAAGGAATACCAGATAACCGGGCTCGGCAAACAGGTGCTTGAGTGTGAAATTGCAAGGCTTAGAGAACTGCTGCAGGCCGGGAAAACAATGTTGGAGGGAACGGATAAATGATAAAGAAAATACATAAATGGTTTTGGGCCTGGAGCTTTGAAAAAGAAGAAAAATGGCTGAATGAAATGTCGGCCAAGGGGCTGCATTTAGTGCGGGTAGGCTATGCCACCTACTATTTTGAAGAGGGTTTGCCGGGCGAATACTCTATACGCCTGCAAATGCTGGAAAAGCACCACACAAGGCCCGAAAGTGTGCAGTACATACGCTTTGTGGAAGAAACAGGCGCAGAGCACGTGGGCAGCCTGTTGCGCTGGGTATACTTTCGTAAAAAGAAAAGCGAAGGGGACGGTTTTGAGATTTTCTCGGATATTGATTCCCGCCTGAAACAACTGAACAGCCTGCTCATAATGATTGGCTTACTTACACTCTTGCAATTGCCGCTATTAATTGTCAATACTATAAATTGGATGCAATTTCATTGG
>CAYYOY010000019.1:0-13083 GCA_964473265.1 uncultured Oscillospiraceae bacterium | reverse complement strand
GCTTGGTTGGACAAGGCTAATATTTTATAAAATTCTTGTAAAATATAATGGAGTGAAAGGGGTGAACCATTGCATGAATTTAATTGCCTGTGACAAAAGCTGTGCATTTCAAAAAGACGGTTACTGTACGCTGGAGGGGCCTGCTAATGTGACCAACCAGGCCAGCGAGTGCGGACACTTTCAGGACACAGCCAGCCAGCGGCTAGAAGAGCCGCAGCGCTTGTGAAAGGCTACTTATTCCATAAAGCTTAGCGCCGGGGTAATCTGCCGGGTTTAATTTTTCCAGGCAGTGCTGTGGCAGCACAAAGGTGTGAAACCCCAGCCGAAAGGCTTCGTTCATGCGCTGTTGTGCCTGCCCCACTGCCCTTACCTCCCCGGCCAGGCCTATCTCGCCAAAGGCGGCTAAATCTTGCGGCAGGGGTTTATCGAGCAGGTTGGAAACCAGCGCCAGGCAGACGGCAAGGTCTGCGGCGGGGTCGTCAATTTTTAGGCCGCCTACCACATTTATGTAAGAATCAAGCTGCAGGAAGGAAAAGCCACAACGTTTTTCCAGCACTGCAATTAACATGGCAATACGGTTATAATCCAGCCCGGTAGACATTCTGCGTGGTGCCCCAAAGGCAGTTTTAGCCGCAAGCGCCTGCACCTCTGCCAAAATTGGCCTACTGCCCTCCATAAGCGCAACCACACAGCTACCGGAGGTTTCTTCTCCCCTGCCCTGCAGCAGCATTAGAGAAGGGTTGTCCACCACTTCCAGGCCTTTTTCACTCATTTCAAAAACACCAATTTCATTGGTGGAGCCGTAGCGGTTTTTCATGCTACGTAAAATGCGGTAGGTTAAGCTGCGTTCACCTTCAAAATATAAAACGGTATCCACAATATGTTCCAAAACCTTGGGGCCTGCGATGGCCCCATCCTTATTTACATGGCCTACGATTAGTGTAGGCATCTCAATAGATTTTGCCAAATCAGTAAGCAGGCCGGTGCAGCTGCGCACCTGCGAAACACTGCCGGCAGTAGAGGCAATTTCAGGGTTAGTCATGGTTTGAATCGAATCGATCATCAGCACATCGGGCTTTAGGGTGCGCACCTTTTCCAGCACCTGTTCAATATCGGTAGCAGCACACAGCATAAGCTCGGCTTGTCCCAGCCCTAGGCGGTTGGCACGCAGTTTAATTTGCCGCAGGCTTTCTTCCCCTGAAACATATAGCAGGCTGTGGCGGCCGGCCAGCCTGCCGCAAATTTGCAGCAGCAGGGTCGATTTTCCTATGCCCGGGTCGCCGCAAACAAGCACCACCGAGCCGGGCACCAAGCCGCCGCCCAGCACTCTGTCAAACTCTGTAATGCCGGTGGTGTAGCGCTGCTCTTCCCCGGCAGAAACCTCGCCCAGCGCGGCAAGCTCTGCCGGTGGCCTTGCCGAAGAATGCTGCACACTGCCCGGGGCTTTGGGCGCAGGCGTGGGGGTAAAAACTTCCTCCTGCATGGTGTTCCAGCCACCGCAATCGGAACAGCGGCCCACCCACTTAGGGGCCTGGCAGCCGCATTGGGTGCATACATAAATGGTTTTGGCTTTGGGGGACATTACGCCACGTCCTTTTATTGCAATACTTCCTCTTTATTATAATACTCCATAAGGCTCACTGCAATAACTACCGCCAGCTTGGTCTGATATTCTTCATCGCGCAGCTTTTTCATTTCAGGTATATTCGACATAAAGCCACATTCCACAAGAACGGTAATGTTGGGCGCTTGCTGTAACAAAAATAAATCTTTATAGCCTTTTTTCACCACCCGACCATTTTCTGGCTGGAGGTGCTTTTTTAGGTTGGCTTGTAGTAGCTCCGCCAGTTCTTTGCTTCGTTCGGCCTGGCGCACACCATAAAACACCATGGCACCGTAATATTTCGTCTGTGGGTAGGTGTTCAAATGCACCGAAACCACCAGCGCCTGGGGGTTATTTTTCATAATATCCAGGCGGTTGTAAAGATCGGAAACCTTTTGTTGACGGACACTTTTCGCACTTTCGTCATGAATAGACATGTCGGTATCGCGCGTCATAACCACCTGCCAGCCATTGAGGCGCATAATATCACGCAGGCGCAGGGAGATTTCTAGGTTGATATCCTTTTCGGGGTAACCGTCGGCACTTACCGCTCCGCCGTCAATGCCGCCGTGGCCGGGGTCGATAATTACCACAGGAGCGCCTTCCGCACCCCCAAAGGCAGGTATAGCATTGTTTACGCTGCTAAACAGCGTATAGCCAAACACACAAAGAACACAGCAGCCCGTAAGGATAAGCAAACGTTTATTCAACCGTAGCATAACATCACCCGTATGAGAATATGAAGCGTACAAGCCTGTTTATACACGCTTTTTATAGTGTAAAGCCTTTAGCTTGCTAGGTAAATTCTTAAGCTACTCTTGCCGAAAAGTGCGCTTGGGGGTATAATAGAAGCATTCTGTGTGGAGGTAATTTATGGACATCACGCAAGTACTTGCCACCGAGCTTGGCATACGGCCTGAGCAGGCACAGGCCGCCGTAAAGCTCATTGACGAGGGCAATACCATCCCCTTTATTGCACGCTACCGCAAGGAGGTTACCGGCTCGCTGGATGACGATGTGCTGCGCAGGCTGGACGACCGCCTGCATTACCTACGCAACCTGGAAAAGCGCAAGGCTGAGGTGCTGGCCTCTATTGACGAGCAGGGCAAACTTACCCCAGAGCTTTCAGCTGCATTGGCCAAGGCCACCACGCTGGCCGAGGTGGAAGATCTTTACCGCCCTTACAAACCCAAGCGCAAAACCAGAGCTTCGGTTGCAAAAGAAAAGGGATTGGAGCCTCTGGCCGAACAAATATTCGCCCAAAACACTCTGCAAGCACCTCTGGCCATGGCCGAAGCTTTTGTAAACCCAGAAAAGGGCGTGGAAACCCCGCAGGATGCACTGGCCGGCGCGCTGGATATAATTGCAGAAAACATTAGCGACAACGCCGAGCTGCGTAAAGCTCTGCGCGGCTGGATGTTCCGTACCGGTAGCCTGAAAAGCAAGGCCGCCGTGGAAGAGGATACTGTCTACGCCATGTACTACGATTTTGAGGAAGCTCTAAACCGCATTGCCGGCCACCGGGTGCTGGCCATTCACCGGGGTGAAAAAGAGAGTGCGCTAAAGGCCGAAATTGTGGTAAACCACGAACACGGCGTAGAGCTGATATGCAAAGCGGTAGTAACCGCTAAAAACGCCTGCGGACAAGCCGTGGCAGACGCTGCTGCCGATGCATATAAGCGCCTGCTCTTCCCTTCGCTGGAAAACGAGGTGCGGGGCGCTCTATTTGAAACGGCCAGCGAACAGGCTATACGGGTGTTTGGCCTGAACCTGGGGCATTTGCTCATGCAACCGCCGGTAAAGGGGCATGTGGTGTTGGGGGTAGACCCCGGCTACCGCACCGGCTGTAAGCTGGCGGTGGTAGACGCAACCGGCAAGGTGCTGGATACCGGGGTTATTTACCCTACCATACAAAGCGACCGAAAATATCAGGAAGCCAAAGTGCTGGTAAAAAAGCTGGTGGAAAAGTACGGCGTAGAGGTAATCTCTATCGGTAACGGTACGGCTTCCAAAGAAACTGAAATGTTTGTGGCAGAGGTAATTCGCGAGCTTGGGCTAGCCCTTTCCTACATGGTGGTGAGCGAGGCCGGTGCCTCGGTCTACTCGGCATCTAAGCTGGCCAGCGCGGAATTTCCGGAATATGATGTTTCGCTTCGTTCTGCTGTTTCCATTGCCCGCCGCCTGCAGGACCCCTTGGCCGAGCTGGTAAAGATAGACCCCAAGGCCATTGGCATTGGGCAATACCAGCACGATATGCCGCCTGCACGTTTGGAGCAAACGCTTAGCGGCGTGGTGGAAAGCTGCGTAAATGCTGTGGGGGTTGACCTTAACACCGCAAGCTTTTCGCTGCTGGAACATGTGGCGGGCATAAACGCAGGGGTTGCCAAAAGCATAGTTACTTTCCGCGAGGAAAACGGCAGCTTCCGCAAGCGCAGCCAATTGTTAAAGGTGCCCAAGCTGGGCAAAAAGGCCTTTGAACAGTGTGCTGGATTTTTACGCATCACCGATGGGGATGACATTCTGGATGCCACTGCCGTTCACCCCGAAAGCTACAACGCAGCTAAGCTGCTGCTTAAGCTCTGTGGCTTTTCGCTGCAGCAGGTGGCCGAGGGAAACATTGCAGGCCTGCGCGAAAAGGCCCAAGAAATTGGCCTTGCTGCTATTGCCGAACAAGCGGGGGTGGGCCTGCCCACTATCAACGATATTATTAGCGAGCTGCAAAAGCCCGGCCGCGACCCGCGCGACGAACTGCCGCCTCCTATGCTGCGCACCGATGTAATGAGCCTGGAAGATCTCAAGCCCGAAATGGTGCTCACCGGAACGGTGCGCAATGTCATCGATTTTGGGGCCTTTGTGGATATTGGCGTGCATGAGGACGGCTTGGTGCATATCAGCCGGCTATGCCAAAAATTTGTGAAGCACCCTTCCGAGGTGGTAAAGGTTGGCGATATTGTGCAGGTGAAGGTGCTAGAGGTAGATGTAAAAAAGAAGCGCATTTCCCTTTCTATGAAGGATGTGCCACAAGACGGGCAATAGACCTAGGTACAAAAACGGGGGCGTCATCACGCTGGTGTGATGACGCCCCTATGTGTTTTTCTATGATACGCTCACTTCTCTGCCCTACTGCACCGGTTCAAAAGCGGCAATGGCGTCGCAAAGCGGGCAAACATCCAGGCTGTCGTCCTCCATGTTGCCACAAAACATGCAGCGGTATTTCTTGGGGGGCGGCACGGGTTTTTCTTGTGGCTGCTCGGAAGTTATACCGGCCTTTAATTGTAGCAGCGCCTCTAAAAACCTGTGCTCATGGTCGTTTTCAATAGCGGCGATACGCTCAAACATATGTGCCAGCATATCAAAGCCCTCCGCGCGAGCCTGCTTGGCAAAATCGGGATACATGGAACGCCATTCTACATTCTCATCCAGGGCCGCCTGTTGCAGATTGGTAAGGGTATCATCATAGCCGCCGTAAAGCATTGTATACCAAACTTTGGCGTGCTCCATCTCGTTCTGAGCCATTTTTTCAAACAGCTCGGCAATCTCCGCATGGCCCTCCTTGCGGGCCTGCTGCGCATAATATGTATACCTGTTGCGGGCCTGTGATTCCCCCGCAAAGGCTGCAAGAACATTTTTTTCCGATTGTGAACCCTTAAATTCCATAGGGGTTATCGCCTTCCTATTTGAAATATATCGTTGCTTTTGGCAAGCAGCTGCTGATATTGCCTGCCCATGTCTTGATATTGTTCCAGCGTGTGTAGGCTGTTTTCAAAGGCTTCATTCATAATTTGCCGGTAGCTTTGCAGCACTACATTTACAATATGGCTGCAAAGCTTACCTTGGTCAGCCATATCCTGCAGGATATGGCGTATTTTTTCTTCCGGGAAAGAATCTTTATAGCTGCGTTTACCCACCAATGCGCTTAAAATATCTGCCACGGCCACAATGCGCTCGTTTTGGTTAAGCTGCTCTGCCGAAAGGCCATAGGGGTAACCGCTACCATCCAGTTTTTCGTGGTGGCGTATGGCAATATGCAAAATATCATCTGGCAGCAAACCCTGCAAAATCTGCTCGCTTACTACCACGTGGTCCTGAATAATGTGAAATTCAAAATCATCCAGCCGTTCGCTTTTTTCCAGCACTATAACAGGGGTTGCAATTTTACCCACATCGTGCAAAAGGGCCCCCAGGTGAATTTTATCGTAATCCTCCTGCGAAACCCCCAGCAGCTTTGCCAGTGCAAGGCTAACGGCCACCATGGTAATGGTGTGCATTACTGTATATGGGCTGCGAAAATCAATGCTATAGGCAAGCAGCTGCAAGAGCGAAAGCTGCTGTTGCCAGGGCAGTTCAACAGTATCTAAAAAGGCCAGCAGCTCTTCCAGATATTCCCCACTGCGCAACTTTTGTTGGATGCCATAATTTTTCTCCAGCGCAAGTAGCAGCGAAATATCCTTTTCGCAAAACATTCTTCCACCCAGCCCGGCAAAAAGGTGCTCATCCATTGTTAGGCGGTCTTTGAGGAAAAGCACATCTACTCGGTCGGCCAAGAACATTTTTGCGGCCAGGGCTTTGTTGGTGCAGGTGGTGCGCTGCAATTTTTCGTATGGAAGGTGGTGGTATAAAACTGCTTCGGCATAGGTTGCAAGGCATGAAAAGTTTTTAAGAAACAAATAGCCATAGGCAGAATGCGCCACTGTATTTTGCAGCTCGAAGGCAAACAGGTTTTCTGCATTGGAAAGCGAATCGATATGCTCGGTTTTAAAGGCGCCAATATCGTGCAGCATGCAAAGATAACATATTTGCGCCAGTGCACCCGGCGAATGGCCGCCTTCTTCCAAAAGCATTTTTAACACCAGGTAGGCCAGGCGTTCGCCGTGGTCCACCAGGCGATAATCTACCAAATTAAGCGTTCTTTGTAGGATTTTCGCCAGACTGCTACCCGAAATTGATTGCATTTGTGTACCTCTATTTATGCTAAAACTAGTTGCAACGACGAAGAGATATATGTACACAAATAAGCCAAAACAAGCGGCTAGCGCTTGTTTTGGTTTATTTGCCGCAGCAGGCGTAGCTTGGCCTATTGTTTTTCAAATTGGTCTTTTCCCACAGAGCACAGGGGGCAGAGCCAGTCCTCGGGCAGTTCGTCAAATTTTGTGCCGGGGGCAATGCCGTTATCAGGGTCGCCAGCGGCTTCATCATACACATAACCGCATACAAGGCATACATATTTTTCCATATCTTTCACCTCCAATGTGTAAAATATACCACTATGGTGTAGTTTTGTAAAGGGCTTAGAGAAGTTTTTTTAGATATTGGCCTGTATAAGAAGCCTTACAGGCCGCCACCTGCTCGGGCGTACCGGTAACAACAATTTTACCGCCGCCGTCGCCTCCTTCGGGCCCCAGGTCGATAATATAATCGGCCGTTTTAATTACATCCAGATTATGCTCAATTACCAGCACAGTATTCCCGCCTTCCACAAGCTTTTGCAATACTTCTATTAACATGTGGACATCGGCGGCGTGCAGGCCGGTGGTAGGTTCGTCTAAAATGTAAATGGTGCGCCCGGTGCTGCGGCGGGAAAGCTCGGTAGCCAGCTTGACGCGCTGGG
Organism: uncultured Oscillospiraceae bacterium; assembly: GCA_964473265.1. Taxonomy (GTDB): domain Bacteria; phylum Bacillota; class Clostridia; order Oscillospirales; family Ruminococcaceae; genus Heteroruminococcus. The sequence continues at coordinate 5,872 of CAYYOY010000019.1, read as the reverse complement.
CCTCACCGCCCGAAAGGGTGGTGGCCGGCTGCCCTATTTTAATGTACCCTAGGCCCACATCAAACAGTGTTTGCAGCTTGCGGCGAATTTTGGGCACATTCTCAAAGAAGGCCAGGCCCTCTTCCACCGTCATCTCCAGCACCTGGTGAATGTTTTTGCCCTTGTAGTGTACCTCCAGCGTTTCACGGTTGTAGCGCCTGCCCTTGCAAACTTCGCAGGGTACAAACACATCGGGCAGGAAGTGCATTTCTATTTTTATAATACCATCGCCCTCGCAGGCTTCACAACGGCCGCCCTTTACATTGAAGGAAAAACGCCCCGCGCCATAACCCCGCATTTTTGCATCGCTGGTGGAGGCAAAAAGCTCGCGGATATCTCCAAAAACGCCGGTGTAGGTGGCGGGGTTGGAACGTGGGGTTCGCCCAATGGGCGATTGGTCTATGTCTATTACCTTATCCAGCAGCTCAATACCTTCAATACGGTCGTGCTTACCGGCCTGGCGGCGTGCGCCATTGAGCTCGCTGGCCAGGCACTTGTAGAGCACCTCATTGATAAGCGAGCTCTTCCCCGAGCCCGAAACCCCTGTTACAGCTGTAAAGGTGCCCAGAGGTATGGCTGCATCCACCCGTTTCAGGTTGTTTTGTTCGGCACCCACCACCTTGAGCCAGCCCCCGTTACCGGTGCGCCGTTCAGTTGGAACAGGCACTTGCTTCTTACCGCTGAGGTAGAGGCCGGTCTGGCTTTGGGGGCAATCCATAATCTCTTTCAGGCTGCCCGCGCAGACCACCTGGCCGCCGTGCACCCCTGCCCCAGGGCCAATGTCTACGATGTAATCGGCCGCACGAATGGTATCTTCATCGTGTTCTACTACAATTACCGTGTTGCCAAGATCGCGCAGGCGCTGCAGCGTGGTAATAAGACGGTCGTTATCGCGCTGGTGCAAGCCTATGGAAGGCTCGTCCAGGATGTACAGCACCCCCATAAGCGAGGAGCCAATTTGTGTAGCCAGGCGGATACGCTGGCTTTCGCCCCCCGAAAGGGTGCCGGCGCTGCGCGAAAGGGTGAGATACTGTAGCCCAACGCTTACCAAAAAGCCCAGACGTTCCCGCAGCTCTTTTAAGATTTGGCTGGCAATGATTTCTTCGCGCTCGGTAAGGTTAAGGCTATCGACAAACTGCAATGCGGCCGAAACGCTCATATCGCTAAACTGGCTAATATTCTTGTCACCCACCGTAACCGAAAGAATTTCCTTCTTCAAGCGGCGGCCATCGCAATCGGGGCAGCGGACAGCGCTCATCCAGCTGGAAAGCTCGTCGCGCATCCAGTCACTGCTGGTTTCTTTAAAACGGCGCTGCAGGTTGTTGGCCACGCCCTCAAAATCGGTGTGGTAAGAGCCCACCCATGTACCGGAATCGCGCTTAACATGCAATTTTTGGCCTTTGGTGCCATAAAGAAGGATGTCGATAATATTGGCAGGCAGCTTACCCACAGGGGTATCCAGCGAAAAGTTGTAGGTTTCGGCCAGCGCCTCGAAGTACATTTGGGCTATGCCGCCCTCGGCGTAGTACCAACCGCTGGCGCGCACGGCTCCTTCGCGGATGGTAAGCTTTTTATTTGGTAAAATTAACTCGGGGTCTACCTTCATAAAGGTGCCCAGGCCGGTGCAGGTTTCGCAGGCGCCGTAGGGGTTATTAAACGAGAACATACGCGGCGAAAGCTCTTCCATGCTAAAACCGTGCTCGGGGCAGGAATAGCTCTGCGAAAAGAGCATGTCCTCCCCTTCCAGCACGTTTACCAGCGCCAAACCACCGGTAAGGCCGACGGCAGTTTCTAAAGAATCGGCCAGACGCGAGCGGATATCATCTGCAACCACTAGGCGGTCTACCACAATTTCAATGCTGTGTTTTTTATTTTTCTCCAGCTGTATGGGCTCGGAAAGGTCGTAGACATTACCGTCTACCCGCACCCGTACAAAGCCCGAGCGGCGGGCTGCGTCAAATTCCTTTTGATGTTCCCCTTTGCGCTGGCGCACCACAGGGGCAAGCACCTGCAAACGGGTACCCTGTGGCAAACTCAGCACTCTGTCTACCATCTGGTCGACGGTTTGCTGCTTTATTTCGCGTCCGCACACCGGGCAGTGTGGTATGCCAATACGGGCATAGAGCAGACGCAGGTAATCGTACATTTCAGTTACAGTACCCACGGTAGAGCGAGGGTTTTTGCTGGTGGTCTTTTGGTCTATTGAAATAGCCGGAGAAAGACCTTCAATAGAATCTACGTCCGGCTTTTCCATCTGGCCCAGAAATTGCCGGGCGTAGGAAGAAAGGCTTTCTACATACCGGCGCTGGCCATCGGCATAAATAGTGTCGAAGGCCAGCGAACTTTTGCCCGAGCCCGAAAGCCCGGTGAGCACCACAAGCTTATCGCGCGGGATGGTAAGATCTATATTTTTTAGGTTGTTTTCTCTGGCGCCTTTAATTACAATGGTATCCCTTGCCAAGTTTTGTTCATTCCTTTAGCTTCTAATTTTCCTTTAGTTTCTTTATCTTATCGCGTAGGTAGGCGGCGTGCTCAAATTCCAGCAGCTTGGCGGCATTCTTCATTTCAATGGTGAGCTTATCGATAAGTGCCTGGCGTTCGCGTACACTCATGCTGCTTTTGCGCTTGACGCTGCCTTCCACTGTACCGGCGGAGGAAATTTCAAGAATTTCGCGCACCTCTTTACGAATGGTCTGGGGTACAATGCCGTGTTTTTCATTATATGCCATTTGAATTTCGCGGCGGCGCAGCGTTTCGGAAATGGCACGTTCCATAGAATTCGTCACTTGGTCGGCATACATAATTACCCTGCCTTCGGAGTTACGGGCGGCACGGCCTATGGTTTGGATAAGCGAGGTTTCGCTGCGCAAAAAGCCTTCTTTGTCGGCATCCAGAATGGCTACCAGCGAAACCTCGGGAATATCGAGCCCTTCGCGCAGCAGGTTAATGCCTACCAGAACGTCAAATTCACCCTTGCGTAGGTCGCGGATAATTTCCATGCGTTCAATGGTGTCAATATCGTGATGCATATAGCGGATTTTTACACCCATGCGTTCTAAATAGAGGGTAAGGTCTTCGGCCATTTTTTTGGTAAGGGTGGTTACCAAAACACGTTCGCCCTTGGGGGTGCGAAGGTTAATTTCAGAAAGCAGGTCGTCTATCTGCCCTTCTACGGGTTTTACGGTAATTTCGGGGTCGAGTAGGCCTGTGGGGCGTATTACCTGTTCTACTACCTCGGTGCTCTTTTCACGCTCAAAAGTGCCGGGTGTGGCGCTAACAAACACCATTTGGCCCAGCTTATCGTAGAATTCATCAAAATTCAGCGGGCGGTTATCCAGCGCTGAAGGCAGCCGGAAACCGTACTGAATAAGGTTTTCTTTACGGGAACGGTCGCCGCCGTACATGCCTCGCACCTGCGGCAGCGTTACATGGCTTTCGTCGGCGAAGAAAAGAAAATCATCAGGGAAATAATCGAGCAGTGTGCAGGGAATGCTGCCGGGCGCACGGCCTGAAAGCACGCGGGAATAGTTTTCAATACCACTGCAAAAGCCCACCTCGGCCAGCATTTCCATATCGTAATTCACGCGCTCACCAATACGCTGGGCTTCTATCAGCTTACCCTCGCCACGGAAGTATTCCACCTGCCGGGCGCATTCCTCACGTATTTCGGTTATGGCCGACGCAATTTTTTCTGGCGGCACAATGTAATGCGAAGCGGGATAAATAGCAGCGTGCGAAAGTATTGCTTTTAGCTCTCCGGTAAGGGTGTTTACCTCGCAAATGCGCTCTATCTCATCGCCAAAGAATTCCACACGCACGGCGGTATCGCCCGAGTAGGCGGGAAAAACTTCTACCACATCGCCCCGCACTCGAAACTTATTGCGTACGAAACTCATATCATTGCGTTCATACTGAATTTCCACGAGTTTGTGCACAAGCTCTTCGCGGCTTTTACGCATGCCGGGGCGCAACGAGATTACCATGCTGCGGTAGTCAATGGGGTCACCCAGGGTATAAATGCACGAAACGCTGGCCACTATGATGACATCCCGCCGTTCGGAAAGCGAGGCGGTGGCCGAGTGGCGCAGCTTTTCAATTTCGTCATTAATGGAACTGTCTTTCTCAATGTAGGTATCGGTGGCGGCAATGTAGGCTTCGGGCTGGTAATAGTCGTAGTAGCTTACAAAGTATTCCACAGCGTTATCGGGAAAAAATTCTTTAAACTCGCTGCAAAGCTGTGCCGCCAGGGTTTTGTTGTGTGCCAATATGAGCGAGGGTCGGTTTACCCGCTCGATAATATTGGCCATGGTGAAGGTTTTGCCCGAGCCGGTAACCCCCAGTAGGGTTTGCTCCTTCTTACCCGAAAGGATGCCGTTGACCAGCGCGTCTATGGCGGCGGGCTGGTCGCCGGTGGGTTTGTAGGGGGCTTTGAGCACAAATTTCTCCATTGGGTCCTCCTAATTGGGTAATGCGTTTGAGGGTAATTATATGCCGTCGCGCTGCATTTCGGTCAGGTTGCTAATAACACCCGATTCCGCAAGCGAAACATAGTCGTCCTTAGCTACAATAATATGATCCACCAGCCGTACATTGATAAGCGAAAGGGCAAAGGCAACCTTGCGTGTAGCTTCAATATCCCCCCGCGAGGGAATAGCAAAGCTGCTGGGGTGATTATGGGCAATTACCACATTGGTAGCACCCACCCGCACCACCGTTTCTACAATGGTGCGTATCTCTAATAATGCTCTGTCAATGGAACCAACAAAAATAATATCAAAAAAAAGAACCTTGCCCTTGTTGTCTAAACAGAGAAGATATACTACCTCGTTGGTGCGCCCTACAAATTTGTAGCGTACCGCCTCGCCAATTTGCTCAAAGCTGCTGAGCAAACCGGTGGGGGTGTTCTTTTCGTCCAGGTAGAGCCGCATCAGTACGGGCATGAGCTTAATAAGCACCGCCGAAGCTTCCCCAACCCCTTTAATCCGCTTAAGTTCAGAAGGTGGAGCATCGAAAACAGCTTCAAGCGAGCCAAAGGCATCTAAAAGCCGGTGGGCTGTTTTATTGGTATCGCTACGTGGAATGGCATACGTAAGAAAAAGCTCAAGCAGGGTATGCTTGTCCATATGGTCCGCGCCACGTAAAAAGTGTTGCCTTAGCCGTTCTCTATGCTTTTTGTGCAGATCTTCCATTTGCGCCATGCATTGTCACTCCTGATGTCTAGTCTTAAATGTCGTCGTCATATGCTTCGTCTTTATTGCATGGCAACCCTATGGAAGATTTTTTTCCCTTTCTTCAGAACCACCGGTTGGGCAAAGCTTTGCATCGTAAAGCTGGTATTGGGGTCTTCTACCTTTTCTTCACCAATTGAAATGCCGCCCTGCTGCACCAGCCTGCGGGCTTCACCCTTACTGGGGGCTAAGCCGGTTTTTACCAGAAGATCCAGCAGGCTTAGGTTGCCTTCGGTAAAGTCTTCGTTTGTCAGTTGTGTGGTAGGCATATCCTGGCTTTGCTGCCCGCCGCCAAACACAGCGCGGGCGGCTTCGCGAACCTTTTCAGCCTCCTGCTCGCCATGCACCAGCCGGGTCACCTCATAGGCAAGCAGCTCTTTGGCCTGGTTGAGCTGGCTACCCTGCCAGCCTTCCATAGCTTCAATTTGAGCCAATGGCACAAAGGTAATAAGCTTCAGGCAGTGCAGCACGTCGGCATCGTCCACATTGCGCCAGTACTGGTAAAAATCGTAAGGGGTTGTTTTCTCGGGGTCGAGCCAGACGGCACCTTTTTCAGTCTTGCCCATTTTTTTGCCGTCCTTGGGGGGTAGGAGCGGGGAGGTCCT